>JAZLKE010000016.1:0-6794 GCA_045597505.1 Clostridia bacterium
TAGTAGTATTATACTTATATAGTACATCATAGACAGCAGTAAAAAGAGCGCCTGCGGCAATGATTACAGACAGCACAATGATTGACGCTATTCTTTTCTTACTGTGTAACAAAAAAAAAGACGCCAAGCGACGCCTTTTACTTTTGGCGGAAGGAGAGAGATTCGAACTCCCGGACCCTCGCAGGTCGCCTGTTTTCAAGACAGGTGCATTAGACCACTCTGCCATCCTTCCAAACAATTCATTATAAAATACTTAGAAATAATTTACAAGTATAAATTCTCATAGTAAACTATTGTTAACTGGAAGAGTCGCATAGTGGTCGAGTGCGCTCGCTTGGAAAGCGAGTATGGTGCAAGCCATCGCAGGTTCAAATCCTGTCTCTTCCGCCAAAAAATAAAAGCCATCATGATGATGGCTTTTTTGTTACAGGTTATTGGGAATTAATTTGCGTCACCGTATCCCATTGCGCGGGCAACATCGGAAACTTTTTCTGGATCGACAATTTCTTCAACCTGATATCCACCCTGTTCTTGCAAAGTCAAACGGAAGCAACGAATACGAATATTTTCAAATTCTTCTTCTGTTTTTGGTTGCGCATTTTTATTACCGTTGGCAAGTTTCAAAATACTATCAAACAATTGGCGACCGATATTTTTTTTATCATTAGCCTTGGGTTGTTGTAATTCGTCAAGTTTGGATTTGTTGCCGATAGTAAACACATAATGCACTTGGTCGTTGGCGGCTAAGTCGTGAATAATCAATTGTCTGCCACCGCCGATTTCACCCAAGTCAAATGACAAATCTTCCAGACTTTGGATTTGATTGTTTTGTCCTTCCATTATGCCGTCCTCCCATATTCCATTGCGACATTCATTCTTTGGCGCTCGATGCCCTTTTGAATAATTTTATCCATGCTGGCAACCACCAAATTATGTAAAGCGTGCGCATCAATGTTTTCTGGATTTGCACTTTTATTCGTGACGGTAGCTCTGACAAAGTTATATAATTCGGATACATTCAAGTTGGTGGCATCAAATTTGGCTTTGGCCAAATCGCAGATTTTATCGGCATCAATACCTGCGGTTTTTTCCAAATTGTAAACGCTGAAATTAATAATTCCATCGTTAATTTGATAATTGTTCCTTTGCTTCGCGAGGTATTGTTCGTCAGGAGTTAAAGCACGATAATTTTGTGTGATGTATTTATCGTATTCTTTCAATTTATCTTGGTCAATAATTTCGGGCGCAGAAAAATCAG
Source organism: Clostridia bacterium (assembly GCA_045597505.1). Classification (GTDB taxonomy): domain Bacteria; phylum Bacillota; class Clostridia; order Christensenellales; family UBA1242; genus RGIG8050. Next base: position 1,259 of record JAZLKE010000016.1, read on the forward strand.
TAGCTTCCAAGTTTCCTTGGTCCATGCGGTTTTCTTGATCAACAATATGTTTCTGCACTTCTTCCCATTCAATTCCCATTTGCTTAGTCTTTTTCTTCAACGCTAAAATATCTTTAGAAATTTGTGGGACATAATCATTGATAACGCCATTTCTAAATTTGATATATGGCAAATCAAATTGAATTTCTTGCAAAGTGGTAATATACCAAGCTTTGGTTTCTTGAGTAAAATCTTTGGTCACTTGCATGCGACGAATATTGCGAATTTGGGCTTCCAAATACATTTCTACACGATTTAACGAGTCAGGTCCTTTTGCGACTTTACAATTTTTCAAGGCTTTAATTAAATCATCAAAAACAACAAATTTACTGTGTGCCATTGCACTCAGTCCATCGTGAATGCGTTGTTCTTTAGCTTTAAGTTTAGCCAACTCATCTTGTTTCTCTCTTTGTGAGAGTTCGGTTGACGCCAAAAGACGTTGTTGCCAAGCTGATTCTGTCATAGTATTTGTCCCCATGCGCATAGCTTATCACGGACAGCAAAAACCCGCAAATAATTTTGATTACGGTTTCAAACGGGTTGGACCACGGAAAACGAAACAACTTTCCTTGACGGTTGGTAAATCCAACATGCGCGCCATTAAACGAGCCAAACCAATTGCGAAGCCACCATGAGTTGGTGCGCCGTAACGGAAGAAGTCCAAATATTCTTGCATGTGTTCTGGTTGAATGCCTTTATCAATCACGTTTTGTTTTAACTGTTCATAACGATGTTCACGTTGCGCCCCACTGGTAATTTCGACACCTTTGTAAATTAAGTCGAACGAACGGTCGTCCATTGTATAGAACGCACGAGCTTTGTACGGATAATCAGTAATGAAAATAAAATCTGAATTAAATTTTTCTTTAGCATATTCGCCAATTAAACGTTCACCATCGGGGTCAATGTCCCCCAAAGCGGCTTTTGGCATTTCGTATTGTTTTTCTTCACGCAAAACGCGATAAACTTCTTGCAAAGTCAAACGCGGGAATTTTGCGGTTACTGCTGGAACCAAGTCACCAAATTGGGCGTGTAATTTGTTCATTACATCGGTCAACAAAGCTTCTTCAATGTCCATGACATCATGATGGTTGTTAATGTGGGAAATTTCCACGTCGAGTGCGGTAAATTCGGTCGCATGACGCGAAGTAAAACTGCTTTCCGCACGGTAACATTCGCCAATTTCAAAAGTACGGTCAAAGCCTGCCATCATACTCATCTGTTTGTACAATTGCGGACTTTGGGTTAAGTAAGCATGACTGCCAAAATAATTTTTCAGTTCAAAAACCTCACTGCCGCCTTCACTGGAAATCGCGGTAATTTTAGGCGTGTGAATTTTAATGAAACCGTGGTCGGTCAACCAATCTGTCATGTAACGTTCCATGGCTGTTTGTACTTGAAAAGTTTGGGCTTTTTGTGGGTCGCGTAAATCCAACCAACGATAATCCAAACGCAAATCCAAACCACTTTCTTTATCAATGGGTAAAACTTCGGCTACGCTATCCACAGTCACGCTGTCGGGAATAATTTCCAAACCGCCTAATTTAACATAGTCGTTTTTAACCGCTAATCCAGTAACGGTCAAAACGCTTTCCACGGTTACACCATCAATGATTTTGGCAATGTCTGGCAATTTAGCTTTTTCCACGGTAATTTGAACCTTGCCCGAAATATCGCGCAAAACGATAAATTGCATCGCGCTTTTGTTACGCAAGTTTTCCACAAAACCAGCAATTTTTACTTGTTCGCCAGCCTTAATGTTTTTGATTAAAGTTCTTTCCATTGTTTTCTCCTTATTTCAATTCGCCAACCGCACGCGGGTGTAATTGTGTATCGCGAATGTTGGTAATACCAGTTAAATACATCAACATACGTTCCAAGCCCAAACCAAAACCACTGTGTGGAACAGTACCAAAACGGCGCAAATCCAAATAGTTGGTATAGTTATCCAAATTCATTTTACGGGCTTTCATGACAGTTATCAATTTATCATAGTCGGCTTCACGTTCACTGCAACCGATAATTTCACCAACACCAGGCACCAACAAGTCTGTGGCAGCCACAGTTTTACCATCAGTATTTTGTTTCATATAGAATGCTTTGACATCGCGTGGATAGTTGACCACAAAGACAGGTTTTTTGAAATATTCATCGGTCAAATAACGTTCATGTTCGGTTTGTAAATCGACGCCCCATTCTACTGGGTATTTGAAAGTCTTACCCGATTTTTTCAAAATTTCGATAGCTTCGGTATAGTCGACTTGCGCAAACGCATTATCGGCAACATTGCGCAATTTTTCGACCAAGCCTTTTTCGTAGAAGTTATCAAAGAATGCCATTTCGTCTGGACACTTCGCCAAGACTTCACGAATAATGGATTTAATCATATCGCGTGCCACATCAATGATACCGTTAATATCGGTAAAGGCGGCTTCGGCTTCAATCATCCAAAATTCAGCAGCATGACGTGTAGTGTTAGAATTTTCCGCACGGAAAGTCGGACCAAAAGTATAAACACGACCTAACGCCATAGCGGCTTCTTCGGCCTCCAATTGTCCAGAAACTGTCAGGCTGGCAGGTGCGCCAAAGAAATCACCTTGGAAATCTGGCGCAACTACTTGGAAAGATTCGCCAGCGCCTTCGGCATCACCACCAGTAATTAACGGCGTGTGAATATAGAAATAACCACGGTCTTGGAAGAAATGATGAATTGCCATCGACAAAGCGTTACGCACACGGAACATGGCCATGAAAGTATTGGTACGCATACGTAAATGCGGAATGGTACGCAAAAATTCCAAACTGGTTTTTTTCTTTTGAATTGGATAATCTGGCGCGCAATCACCAATCATAGTAATTTTTTCCGCATTGATTTCGGCATCGTCCGCATTGTGGTAAGCCGAAACGACCACCCCACTTACGGTAACGGCTACGCCCAAATGCATGACCGCGTTCAAAGTATCCGCACTGATTTTATTGTTATCTTCTTTTTGAATGACAATTTGCAAAGGTTTGAATGTACTGCCGTCGTTAAGTTCTAAAAACGAAGTCGTTTTGGATTCACGATAGTTTTTGACCCAACCAGTAACTTGTACTGTCTTACCAATGTAAGAATCTTTTTTGCTTTTCAGCATCTCGATTGTTATTTGTTCCATGACATCTATTGTAAACGATAATTTACAATTTGACAAACCCCAATCTATCGTATATTATAGTGATGTTGGTCTTGATGCTCTGGTAGCTCAGCGGCAGAGCAATCGGCTGTTAACCGATCGGTCGTAGGTTCGAACCCTACCCAGAGCGCCAACAAAAAAGTGTCGCATTACGCGGCACTTTTTTTAATTCATTTTTTCTAGTAACGATTTTTAATTGGCAATTTATTTTTTCGCGCGTGGTTTACGTGCTGGTTTTTCGTGTTCTTCTTCCTCGCATTCGTCACAGTCACATTCGTCTTCGTCGTCATCATCGTCGTCATCATCGAAATCCATTTCTGCCTTTAATTCGTCGTCATCGTCCAAATCATTTAACGGATCCAAATCGTCAATATTGTCTTCGTCATCAAGGCTGTCGTCGTCGCTGATTCCCGCTACGTTTAACAATTCCAAATCGTCGTCATCGACCGGTGTCAAATCGTCATCATCGGAAGTATCGTCATTCAAGTTTTCTTCGTCATCATCGTTTTCGTCGACGTGTTTGTCACCATACATTTCGGAGATTTCTTCATCGCTTAAATCGGTTTCCGCATAGCAAGTTGAACAAACAGTTTCGTCTTCGGTGATGTAGTTAATTTTACAAATCGGGCAAAGACCCAACTCCGCGACCTTACCTGCATCTAACAAGTTATTGGAAATCGACTTCATTTTTTGTTTGCAACTGGCGCAAATTTTTTCTCTTTTCGTGCAATAGTTCAAATCGCACTTTGGACATTTGATATAAGTTTCTCCCATAATCGTACATATATATATTCCCATTTAGATATAATGTCAACAACTATTGTTAATTACGTGTATAAAAATGTATAAGTTGATTAGTTGCGTAATTCGTGTTTATTCGACAAAATGTTACTAGTTCCGTCGAAAATCGACGAACAATTTGGGGGATGCTATGTACATGAACAATATCAATGGAATTTCGCAAGTCGAAACCGCGCTGGCCACTCTTTCGCGCGAGGATTTACAAAAGGTACTGCTTACAATGGTTCAATCACACGAGTTACAATCCATCGCTGTGTTAAACGAATTTTTCAAAAACACCCAGCCGGAAGAAATTCCGTCCATGGATAAACAAATTTCTAAAATCTTTGTTTCAATTGGAATTCCGCCCCACATCAAGGGCTATCAATACTTGCGCACTGCGATTAAAATGTGCGTCAAGGATACCAGTATTATTTCATCGATTACGAAACGCCTTTATCCTGATGTTGCGAAAGCCTACAACACCACGCCCAGCAAAGTTGAACGCGCGATTCGTCACGCGATTGAAGTCTGTTGGAACCGTGGCAAAATCGATACGATTAACAACATTTTCGGCAGCCAAGTTTTCACCCGCAACGACCGTCCAACCAACGGCGAATTCATCGCCCTGCTCGCCGACAAATTGCTTTTGGACGATTGCCACGAATAATAATTAGGCGTGTGCTTGTTTATATTCAGTGACCCATTCTGGTTCGGTGATTGTAAGGTTATCATCTTTGGTGAGAGTAACTGATGCAGCGTGTATAATATGATTACTTAAATCACCGTCTTTGTATACATACGTAAAATTGACCTTTGCATCAACAATTTCGTTGTTACTATCCATATTGACTGTTACATTGAAACAACCTTTGTCAATGTATTCTTGTGGACAATCTCCCAATGACGCTATATATGAAATCCAGTAATCATTAAACGAATCAACACTTAAATTTTGTAAAATATAGGTATAGAACAAAAAACTTTTCAAATCACCATGTAAAGTTATACTATAGCCATCTTTATTAGTTTCTTTATCTGCTGTGTCTTTATAAACTCTATCAAATGCTTCATCTTTGAACAAAGCAACATAAGCAATAAATGTACTAGCATAATCCCCTTGGTAACTACCAATATTATTTGAACTATAAAAATTACCATTATTAAAATAATGTATATCATGCCAATATGAGTCATATCTATAACCTTCGCTATTCATTAAGTAAGTTTCAAATCCATCATGATAGATTGCTTCACCAGTTATTTGATGTTTACCTATCTCTTCATTTGTTTCAGCAATAATAGTGTTGCTGGATTCATCAAAGGTAAACTTACCTAAGTTTTTCAGAATATCACGGTTAGGTTCACTGACATCTGCTGCATGTAACACCATACCTCTGGTAGACTGAGTTTGTAATTGATTATTATCAATTGCTAAAGCATTAACAATAATTCTTTTAGCTTCGGCTAGGCTAATGGTTGTTTTAGTTCCTACCGTGCTTTGCTGTTGTTCTTGTTGTTGCGTTGGAGTTTCGTTCGGTTCA
>JAZLKE010000017.1:0-3235 GCA_045597505.1 Clostridia bacterium
GATTTATATAAAGTGTCAATTGTGACAGATAGACAGACAGATGAGTGAACAATAAATGTAAAAAAATATAAATTTCCAAAATATCCACATTAAAAAAACGACCGAAGTCGTTTTGTGATTTTTATTTTTTGTCCGCGACGTCGGCGGTAATTAATGATACTTTATAACCCATCCATTTTTGGCTGATTTCTTCCAAGGTTGATGGTGTGGTAATTTCGGCATCATATTTAGTGGCTAATTCAAAATAATACTTAATCAATTCTTCGGCGCAAGCATAAACTGCTTCCAGAGTTTCACCTTCACAGTATAAAGTCAGGTCGGGGATGTAGCCATTATAAATGTTTTCGTCCTCATTAAAAATGAATACCATCGGGTAGGTAAACCTCATGTAATAATGATAGAAAATAAATTGATACTTGTCAAAAGATTATTTTATGGTATAATGCAATCATGGAAGAAGGAAAGACAGTGCAAGAGAGTGGCAAGAAAATTGCTTCAGGTTTCATTATGCTGGTGGACAAACTTGGAGTAAAACATGTTCATACCGTATCTATGAGCAATGATAAGCGGGTTGTGCGCGATCAAGATTTGCCATTTCATCCAGATAAAGCACTTCAACAAGAAGAGTTTGCCCAAAGCATGATTCCATGTGGTGAAAAGAGTTTTATGTTTGATAGCAATATTGGTTTGACCCAAAAAGACGAATTCATTGTGGCGCAACAATTTGCCAAAGAACGTAATTTCATGAGATAAAAACTGCATTGACAAGTTTTTATAAAAAAGTTAAAATAACATTTATAACATTTAGGAGAAGGGAGAAAGTATGCCTACGATTAACCAGTTAATCAAAAAAGGACGTAGAGATGCCGAAAGCAAAAGCAAGGCTCCAATCTTGGAAGGTAATCCACAAAAACGTGGTACTTGCTTGCAAGTAAAGACAACTACGCCGAAAAAACCAAACTCTGCATTGCGTAAAGTTGCGCGTGTACGTTTGTCGAACAAGCAAGAAGGTACTTGCTACATCGGTGGTGAAGGCCACAATTTACAAGAACACAGCGTTGTGTTGGTACGCGGTGGTAAAGTTAAAGATTTACCAGGTGTACGTTATCACATCGTACGTGGTGCTTTGGACTGCGCAGGTGTTGCAAAACGCAACCAAGGCCGTTCAAAATATGGTGCTAAGAGGGGGAAGAAATAATGCCTAGACGTAGTGGAATTACACCTCGGGAAGTTTTACCCGATCCAATTTACAAATCAACGGTGATTACTAAATTAATCAACCAAGTTATGGTAGACGGTAAAAAAGGTATCGCCCAAGATATCGTTTACAATGCTTTATTGGGTTTGCAAAAGAAAACTAACGTTGAACCAATGACTGCTTTTAATCAAGCATTGGAAAACGTTATGCCAGTTTTGGAAACCAAAGCTCGTCGTGTGGGTGGTAGCAACTACCAAGTTCCAAGCGAAGTTCGTCCAGCACGTCGTCAAACTTTGGCAATTCGTTGGTTGGTCGATGCAGCCCGTAAACGCAGTGAACGCGGTATGGAAGCTTGCTTGACCGCTGAATTGTTTGATGCTTACAACCAAACTGGTGGTGCTTTCAAAAAGAAAGAAGAAATGCATCGTATGGCGGAAGCAAACAAAGCATTTGCACATTATAAATGGTAAGCCAAATCAAAAGTGCGCGTCGGTAAATCTGCCGACGCGTTTGGCTGTTAAAAAAATCTTTACAATAATATAAAGGGGAAAAATTAAATTATGGCAAGAACAACAGACTTAAAGGACTACCGTAATATTGGGATTATGGCGCACATTGATGCGGGTAAGACCACTACGACAGAACGTATTTTGTACTACACTGGTATGACCCACAAAATTGGTGAGGTTCATGATGGTGCGGCAACAACCGACTGGATGGTCCAAGAACAAGAACGTGGTATTACGATTACTTCGGCATGCGTTACCGTTATGTGGAAAGATCACCGTATCAACATTATTGATACGCCCGGTCACGTGGACTTTACCGTGGAAGTTGAACGTTCATTGAAAGTTTTGGACGGCAGTGTGGCGGTCTTCTGTGCGCGCGCTGGTGTTCAACCACAATCGGAAAAAGTTTGGAGCCAAGCAAACAAATATCATGTTCCTAGAATTGCTTACATTAACAAAATGGACCGCGATGATGCGAACTTCTTGCGCGCTGTACAAACTATGCGTGATCGTTTGCATGCTAATCCAGTTCCAATTCAATTGCCAATCGGTGCGGAAAAAGATTTCCGCGGTATTATCGATTTGGTAACCATGAAAGCAACTATCTATACCAATGATTTGGGTACAGATATGAAAGTGGAAGAAATTCCAGCCGACATGTTGGAAGAAGCAAAAAAATACCGTGCTCAAATGATTGAAGCGGTTGCCGAAACCGACGATGCTTTAATGGAAAAATTCTTCGCTGGTGAAGAATTTACCGAAGCCGAAATTCGTGCTGGTTTGCGTAAAGGTACGATTTCGTTGAAATTCACACCAGTATTGTGTGGTTCTTCGTTCAAAAACAAAGGTGTTCAATTATTGCTTGATGCAATTGTTGATTACTTGCCAAGTCCAGTTGATGTTCCAGCAATTAAAGGTAACGTTCCTGGTGAAGAAGAAATGATTGAACGTAAGAGCAGTGATGATGAACCGTTTGCTGGTTTGGCGTTTAAGGTTGCTACTGACCCATTCGTTGGTAACTTGTGTTTCTTCCGTGTTTACAGTGGTAAATTAACTGCGGGTAGTTATGTTTATAACAGCACCAAGGATAAAAAAGAACGTGTTGGTCGTATTGTGCAAATGTATGCTAACCAACGTAAAGAAATTGATGAATTGGTTGCTGGTGATATCGGCGCAATCGTTGGTTTGAAAGATACCACCACTGGTGATACGCTTTGCGATGAAAAGAACCCAATTTTGTTGGAAAGTATGAACTTTGCGGAACCAGTTATTCAAAACGCAATTGAACCAGCCAACAAACAAATGCAAGACAAGATGGTTGCGGCTTTGGTTAAATTGTCACAAGAAGACCCGACTTTCAAAACTTTCACCGACCCAGAAACTGCGCAAACCATTATTGCAGGTATGGGCGAATTGCACTTGGAAATTATGGTTGATCGTTTGCGTCGTGAATTCAAAGTTGACGTTAACGTTGGTAAACCACAAGTTGCATATCGTGAAACTATCCGTAAACGCGTTGAAGTCGAAG
>JAZLKE010000018.1:0-58421 GCA_045597505.1 Clostridia bacterium
AGTATTACCCAAGGTACAACTTTTGGTGTCACAGGTTGTCTTACCCCAGATAGTGAAATTTTAGCGGACGCCGACACTACCATGCCGGTTGCCACCCGCTACTACGTTCACCCAGGTAAAGCCACCATTCGCACATCTTTGGACGGCGTTACAGTGGAAGAATTTGACTGTGAAATTTTGAAAACGCGCTACCAAGAACGACGTCGCAACAAATCCATGGTGATACGCATTACCGACCCGCGTTTATTAGAAGCCACTGGTGGCATTATCCACGGTATGAGTGGCAGTCCAATTATCCAAGACGGTCACTTGGTCGGCGCCTTAACGCACGCCCTGACCCACGACCCCGCCAAAGGTTACGCCCTGTACATCGATTTCATCGCACACTAAAAAAAACCGTCACGTAATAACACCACACTGAGAAAATAAAAACTGCCTTGCGGGCAGTTTCATTATTACTTTTTACTACGGCGCGCGATTTCCGCATCTAACGCCAAACCAATTGATTCCAACGAAAAGTCGTCTTCGGCAGGGGTCTGTATTTCTTCGACTGGTTCTTCGGGTTTACTAATTTCGACTGGCTCTTCGGGTTCTTCTTCGGGTTCGCCCAACCTTTCTTTGCGGGCTTTTTCTTCCAGTTTCTGCACTTCGCCGTCCATAATGTCGGCAACCAAACTGTCAATCACGCGTTCTTTGTCAATTTCCAAAAAGTCGTCATCTTCTTCATTTTCCACGGGAGCAACTTTTTCCTCTACTTCTTTTTTGGGTTCAGGTTGATGATTTTCGATTGGGGCAGGTATAACCTGTTCAAATTGAGCGACTTGTTCCGCTTGAACTTCTTGTTCTGCAACCAAATCTGAAACATTGATTGTGTCAGGTTGCGGTGTCGTTTTTTCGGTCAAACGTGCAATTTCGCGTTCGTTATCTACCCCGCTCATTACAACTTTGGTTTCCGCTTCCTTTTGACGAATGATGAAGTCGCGTACTTCAATAATTTGTTCTTCTGGCAATTCGCCGATTGTGGCATACAGCGGTTTTTTGTTTTTACCAAATTTATTTGGATAAGCATCAACAATGATAAATGGTTTAGTCACACTTAAAAATGCAACGCTATTTTCTTTCAACGCCTTGAACAAACCGTCACGGTAATTGTTTTTTTCTCGATTAAAACGATGAACAAAAATTGCCAACACGATTTGCAAAAGTGGCATAATCGCCCCCAAGCCCAAACCTAACCATAAGTTTTTCGCTTCGATTACAAACAAGTTAATACAAACTGAACCCACCGCTAAAATCAAAGTCATTGCCAAAATTAACGGCGAAACAGAAGGAATGTTTTTTTGACCAACCAAGTTGTCGTATTCTTTACGGCTCATGCAACGCACTTTGCCGTCTTTTACCATGATTGGATATTGTCCCCCGTCTTCATCAAATTTGCGCAAAAAATCACGATACAAATATAAAGATTCACGTTCTTTCGCATCTTCTGGCACGAATTTAGCTTTGTGCCACAACTTAGCAATACTGGTTAATTGAACGGCAGCATAATTTTTTTGGTTATCAATTCGGCGAATTGTATTAAAAGTCCACCACAGCGCAAGAATCGCAGCTGCGGCAATAAAACCAACAATAATGAGATTGTACATATCCATGACAAGTTCCCCCAAACTTTACATAGTAATTTTACCGAAAAAATCCAAATTTGGCAAATCATTATAAAGTGTTTACAAAACACTAATTTTTGCGACACGTCTTGCGATTTTTGCGGTTTTTTGCAATTTTTACTACGCAGATTTACTTATTATATGATAAACTTTTTACGCATGGAAAAAGAGTTTGCCACCAAAGCCGAACAAGTTGAAAACAGTATTCGCAAAGGTTTTCACAAAACAATCTTTGCTAAATTTTGCCGTGCAATTAACGAATACAATTTAATTCAACCCAACGACAAAATTGCGGTTTGTATTTCGGGTGGCAAAGATAGTATGTTGATGGCAAAACTTTTTCAAGAACTTAAACGCCACAATAAAATTCCATTTGAATTGGTCTATATGATTATGGACCCAGGTTACAATTCCGAAAACCGCGCACTGATTGAAAACAACGCCAAATTATTGGAAATTCCCGCAACAATTTTTGAAACCGACATTTTTGAAAATGTTTACAAAATTGAAAAGTCCCCCTGCTACCTGTGCGCGCGTATGCGCCGTGGTCATTTATACCACCAAGCCCAATTACTGGGTTGCAACAAAATTGCACTTGGACACCATTACGATGATGTCATCGAAACCATTTTGATGGGCATGCTTTACGGCGGACAAATTCAAACCATGATGCCCAAACTGTACAGTAAAAACTTCCCTAATATGCAACTGATTCGCCCAATGTATTTGGTGCGCGAACAAGATATTTTACGTTGGCGTGATGCTAACCAATTAACTTTCATTCAATGCGCTTGCAAGTTTACCGCCCAAAATGCACACGACGAACACAACTCCAAACGCCAAAGTGTCAAACGACTAATTGCCCAATTGAAACAAAACGACCCCCAAATTGAACGCAATATTTTCCGCAGTCTGGAAAACGTCAACCTTGCCACCGTAATTACTTATAAAGATAAAGCTGGCAATTATCACAATTTCCAAGACGACTATCGCCCGAAAGCGTAATTTTTTGGTCGCGTTTATTTTTTAACTATGTTATAATCATAACATGAAAAAAATTTGGAATATTGTTTTGTACGTTGTAGCCGCGGGCGCTATCGGTTTAGCGGTCGGTGCATACTTGGGTAACTTGGGTCAAATTTGGTATTTATCCGCGGGTGCCGTTGCGGGACTATCTTTGTTTGCAGCATTAGTTTTGACCACCAGCCTTCGTCACGAAGCCATCGAAGCCCAAAACGCGGGCGTATCTTTGAAACGTAAAGACATCATTTTACAAGCGGGCGAAGAATACACCGTCGCGAAACACGGCAAAGTCCGTCCTGGCGAATACCAAGTTATGGCGGTCAACGAAAACGAAAAAACTTTCAACTTGCGCGTCAATGATTACGTCAAAGAATACAAACACAATACTACCATTGTTTTGGCCGAAGGCGACACGATTTCCCCACGTTCAGCCAATGTCATTTTGCGCTAAGCAAAATCGTATTTATAGTAAGAAATGAAAAAAATCAGTGCCTTTTTGTGTATTATTTTGGTTGCAGTCGCTATGTCGGCATGCAGTACTTTTTATGACGATACAACTAAAAACTACCCACAAAGCAATCCAATGCAAACCACAATTTTTTTACAAATCAAAGCAATTCCCGTGGGTTCAACTTTGGATATTGAATTAACTAATTGGAAAGCCGCAGTTTTAACACAACAACCAACCCAAGAAACCGCAACCAAAATTATTGACATCAACTACGCCACAGAAACTTCCACGGTTTACCGCGCCGAATTAACTTTGCAAAACGTTCCCGACTCTACCGCGGAAAAAACCGTACGACCCTTCCAAATTTTTTACACCCAAAAAATCTACAACCCTTTGGCGTTATTACCCGACAGCGATGTTTTCCAATATAACATTTTGTTCGGCGCCGAACATCGCCACAGTTCGGCTTCTACCCAAGATATTACCTACGATAACGGCGAATACGTCTACTATTGGACCGACGCAACTCCGATAGAATTTACCGACGTCTACCCCAACCGACCATTGTATATTATCATTATTATTGCTTCTGCCGTAGTTATTGGCGTAATAACCTACCTTATCAGCCGATATTATGATTGTAAAAAACGCAAACACCAGTTATAATACTGATTATGGCAATTGCAGTATTTGGTGACATTCATGGCAACCTAGAAGCCTTGGAAGCCATTTTGAAACATATCCAACGCAACCGTAAAATTACCGCAACCTATTATTTGGGTGACGCGATTGTTTTTGGTCCTGACAGTGCGGCATGCTTGCGTTTATTACAAAAATATAAAGTTAATTGTGTTTTAGGTAATCACGAACAACGCGTAACAAAATACGACGAATCGGCAACCGCGATGACCTATGCCAACAAAGATTTAATTGAAACCACGTTCGCCTCACTTAGCCGTGAAGATTTGGCGTTCATTTCTAAAATGCCTTTGGAATTAAAAATCAATTACAAAGACACCAATATTTTGTTTACCCACTACTGCCACGACAACACGGGCAAAGTAATTGACACGCAAATCGAATTTAACGAAAAAGAACTGCAAAAGTATTTCAAAGATAAAAAATGCGATGTAGTATTTTTTGGTCATTTACACAAACGCAAAATTCTTATCGACGAAGAAAAACACTCATATATTTTGCAAGGCAGTTCGGGTTGCGTCAAAACGGATACAACTTTTTACACATTATTTGATGTGGTGGATAACTATGGCGATGGCAAAAATTATGACATCTATCGTGTCGATGTTAAATACAACCGCAAACGCTTTGTAACCAAAATGCAAACCGCCAATTTACCTGGTAAAGAAATTTATGCGCCATTTTGCTTTGGGATTGAATTTAACCAACAAGGAGAACAACAATGAACGACGAAATTAAACGTATTGCCGAAAACTTTTTAACCGAAGAAAAGGTTTCCCCGAAAACCGCCATTTTAATGGCCAGTTTAGGTTTGAACAAAAGTGCGGGCGATATTGCGGATATCGCTTACGGAGTGAATTTCAGCCAACACGCCTATAACGAAGAACGTCGCCAACAAATGGTCGAATACTTGGGTTACACCATGCTAAATTGGCAGATTTTAGCACTCAGTACGGGAATTTCGGCGGACGAAATTGCTAAACAATTTGCCAATGAATGGGAAACCAAACGCAACGGCAAAGCTTCAATTAAAGCGTTACTTAAACATTTGAAACCCGCGGCGCGCACCATTGAAAACCCAATTGAACACCAAGCTCCCACACCGATTGCTCCCACCCGTCCGACACCTACCACCACGGCAGCGTCCACCGCAACCAAAACCACCAACCAAGGTTATTTTCGTTCATTTTAATTAAAACCAACTGGCGACCATTAAACCGCCACCCAAAATTAACAAATAGATAGCAAACCACCGCAAATCAATTTTGCGGACTAAACTTAACATACATTTAATCGCAACCACACCCGCCACAAATGCCGCGACAAAAGCCAACACAATGTTACCCGCACCCAAACTTTGTACATTGCCCCCACGTAAAATTTCGTAAACCAACGAACCCAAAATAATGGGTATCGACATCAAAAATGAAAAGTCCGTTGCACTTTGGGTCGTCATACCAACCAACCGCCCAGTTGTAATCGTTAAACCACTACGCGATAAACCAGGCACCACCGCTACACCTTGCGCCAAACCCACTACCGCCGCTTGCCACCAAGGGCGTTTTTCTTTGTCCGCCGTTTTGGTTAAGTACTTTTTCAATACAGTCGGCAACAACAAATACAAACCACAAATCATAAACGCATACGGCAATGCCGCCACGGTAAATAAACTTTCAATCAGATCATGGAATATTAACACGACCGCACATGTGACCACGGTCGCAATTCCCAAACACAATGTTTCCCGATTCCACGGGTGACGCAACAATTGCCACAATTTTTGGCGGTACACTACGACCACGGCAAACAGTGTCGCCAAATGCAACAAGATTGTCAGCAACAATCCACCGTCACTGATACCAAACCAAGTTTCAAACAATAATAAATGTCCGCTGGACGAAATTGGCAAAAATTCTGCCAGTCCTTGAACTAAACCTAAAAACACTGCGGTGTACCAAGCCATAACCATATCTATGTTTTCGTTTGGCGAAAAATGGTACTCAGTGTTATCATTTAATATCATGCAAAAAGAAGATTTAATCAAACGTTTGCGCTTATTTGCTGTGATTACCACCACAGTTTTTGTTGTGTTGGTGGTGGCTTTGTTAGTGCAGTTTGGTTTTATTGCCTACTATCACGCCGAAATTCGCGAATTGAACGACCGCAACCAAGCTTTGACCGAGCAAATTGACGGCTTAGAAAAAGATATTAAACAAATTGAAGAAACCTACGCTCACGATAAACAAATTCAAAAAGCCGGAGAACAACAGCAAGGTTAAACTATGTCCACCAAAGAAGAATTGAACGCTAACATTCACGCAGGTCGCCGTCAAAAATTACGTGACCGCTTTTTGCAAAACGGCTTAGACAATTTCAACGAATGTGAAGTTTTAGAATTTGCGTTAGGTTATTGTATTCCGCGCCAAGACACTAACCCCGCCGCACACAGTTTAATTGAACGCTTTGGTTCTTTGGAAAAAGTCATGGACGCAGAACCCAACGCGCTTACTCATGCTTACGGCATCGGCGAACAAGCCAGCACCTTTTTACATTTCTTAAAAGAATTTTCCGTTTATTTGGCAAAACATCGCCTGCATAAAATTAAAATCATCACACCACAAAATGCGATTGACTATTTACAACCGTTAATGCGCGCCTATTCCGTCGAACAGTTTGTGGTCGTTTGTATTGATAGCGCGGGTAACGTGATTAAAATTCATGATATTACTAACCAAGAATTGGACATGGTACACGTCAGCGTACGCGAAATTATTTCCATTGTTACTTCGGTAAAAACTGCCCAAGTTGTTTTAGCCCATAACCATTTGAACGAAGACCCGAAACCATCACTCAGCGATATGCAGTTTACCCGCCGCTTGTGGTTGACCTTTGACAATTTGGGCATTAAGTTTTTGGACCATTTAATTTTTGCCGACGAAAAAGTCTACTCTTTCCATTGTACGGGTATGTTAGAAGTTTTGAAAAACAGTATTCCCAAAGAATAATTACCAATAACGATAAATTAACAAAGAAAGACAAATTGATAAATAGATATAGAAATAGAACATAGTTAAAATATTGACAAAAAAACCAAACACGATAATAATAAAGACAGTGGAAAAAAAGTTTGTCGGTCAAGAATATATGGCGGCAACCAGCGGTAAAGGCCTGCAACAGGAATCCAAAGGTAGCCGTTTTTTGGCGCGCACAACGATTACATTTTCAATTATTATCACTTTAATTTCAGTTTTCATTGTCGCATTTTGCGTGTTTTTTCAACTTTGCCCAATTAACGGTACTTCCATGATGACCGCCTTAAACGCGACTGGTCGTGACACCGACAGCGCGCTTACCTGCACCGTGGGCGAACCCGAACACGGCGACATTGTGGTCATGAAACTTTATATTCAAGATTCCTACCGTCGGGATAAATACTTGGCATCAAAAGGTGACCAAGGTGCGCTTAACCGTTTGCGTTTACAAAATCCACGCTACACCCAACAAGACGCGATTAACGCGGTCAAAAGTTACATTCAAAACGACGGCTACACCGAATCCGATAGCAACGGTAATTATAAACTGGTGGTCAAACGCTTAATTGGTAAACCAGGTGACCGTATCAGCATGCGTGCCATTGGTAACAAATATTACATTTACTTAAACGGTCAAGAATTACAAGAACCCTATCTTGACCCATTAGTGGCTGACCATGATGCACCGAACTTCGCGCAATTGTGGTCGGTTTTGAATACTCCAAATACTGCCGACTTGGACGACTGGGTGGCTACCGATTATCAAAAATTATTGGAATACAACATTGACAAAGCCAAGGACGGCAACGGTACGCCCAGTACTTATATGTTTATTGTACCTGACAACTATTATTTTTTAATGGGTGACAACCGTGGTGGCGCAGCAACCGAATATTCAAAAAGTTGGGATTCAACGTACTTTGGACCTTTACCGACCAGCAGTTATTACAGTTGCTGTGTCGACGTTTTATCCAATCAAACCAGTATGCCCGAATACCTATGGAGTAAATTTGTCTATTATGTTTGTTTTGGTTGGGCGTGGCAAAAATGAAATCCAAGATTGTCATTCTTAGTGGCTTAACCGCCAGCGGTAAAACTGCACTTTCCATTGAACTGGCTAAACAATTTAATGCGGAAATTATTTCGGCTGACAGCCGTCAAGTCTACCAAGGTTTGGACGTCGGCTCCGCCAAAATTACCTCTGCCGAAATGCAAGGTATTCCCCACCATTGTTTGGACATTGTAAACCCCGCGCAAAACACCCGTTATTCGGTCGGTGATTTTCAACGCGACGCCTATCGCATAATTGATGAAATCATCGCCCGCGGTAAATTGCCGCTTTTGGTTGGCGGTACTGGACTGTATACCCGCTCGGTCGCGGAAGGTTACGGCTTTGATAACCAACCAAACAATCCACATTACGATGTTTTACAAATTTGTTTGATACCACCGAACACGCTTCTAGCACCCAAGGTCGACCAACGCAACCACGAACGCGTCGAACAACAAGGCATGTTTGACGAAACCCGCAATCTGTTAAACAAAGGCGTACCAAGTGATTTTTTGTATAAACTAGGTTTGGAATACCGTTTGAATGTACGCTATCTGAACGGCGAAATTGATTTGCCGACCTATTATTACGAACTATACCACCAAACCATGCAATTCATTAAACGCCAACGTACATGGTACCGCAAAGAAAACCCCGCGTATACACACTACCTAACCGACCCCAAAACTTATCTATCTGACGTTACAAACTTAATAAACCAGTTTTTAACGACAAAATAATACAACTTTTTTTACATAAGTCTTGATTTGATAAATTTCAATGTGTTATCATTCACTCATGAAAAAAAGAACTTTACGCCCGACCAATAAAAATGCACTTAAAACGGCATTGCTGATTACAGCGACCGCAGGTACAATTGGTTATCAAGCCCATCTTCATTATCAATATCAATCTTCAAAAGAAGAACAAATCGACAATTTCAAAAATGAATTGATACAATATGAAGAAAAAATTGCCACCACTGAACCAACAAAAGTCACCAGCGATGACAACGGCGAAAAAATTGACATTTCGGAAAAAATGCCCACAATTGCAATTATCTATCACAAAGATGGCAATGTTTCCTTAATGATTAACCGTGAATATTTGTCCCTAGAAGCAGCTTTGGAAAAATATCCAGCCTTAACTGCGGATATCAAAAAATACATTGAAGTTAGCCACGAAGAAACAATTAAAACAACGGAATCATTGGAGCGATAATGGACCACGAATTTAGCTATTGCTATACCGAACTGATTAAGCGCGACCGTAAAGCCGAACGCCATTATTATACCCGTCTTCCAGAACAAATCGACTTTAACAATAACAAGGCAATCATCATTAGTATATCTGGTAACGGTGCCACCAACCTAAAATCTGCCAACGGTTTTGCCAAAATAGTTCAAACCAATTTGGATTTAATGTTCAAAAACAAAGACGGCAAAGACGCGTTAGACTTTGTCGATATATTCAGTGTCAAATATGCGACCCGAACTAAAAACTACGGCACCGGTTACATAACCACAGATTTTGCTAACAAACTGACCGACACCTTGGTTAAATTTTTGACCGACAAAAACGGAAAACCGCTACCACTCGACCAAGCACAACGCAATTTTTCACGTATTACTTTTTTCACTTACTGCCAAGGCAATTTCTCTTTGAACGACATCATCGACATGTTGAACGAAAAATTGGTCGAACTCGGCTATACCAACGAAGAAGTTATCGCAATTAACAATGCCAGTATGGAAATTTCTTTTGCCGCACCAAATTCAGCGGAAAACAAAATTCCCAGTGTCCGCATTTTAAGTGCTAATGACCCTGTTGTCGGTGAAGACATCAATTACTTACTTGAACACGATGAAAAATTGAAAAATTTGGACGGCATCGCCCTGCACCAAGACCAACCAGGTCACCTTTACGGCAAAGAACGTTTTGGCGCCACTGCCCCTTGCCTGCAAGTCATTTCCAATAATTTTCTCAACGCCCTTCATGGCTTCCATTTAGTTTATACCGACCACAACATTAAATGCGTCAGTTTTAACAAAAAATGGGAATTAAACCCTTGCATAATCGACCACGAAAATTTGGTTTCACCGAATGCCAAATGTGCTGCCGAATCAATCGCGCTGGCAACCTGTTTTGCGGTACAACACAGTTTTAATAACATGTGCGCGGAAACTTATCAATCCCAAGATTGGAATCAATTGATTGACGATTTGCAATTTAATATCGACAGTTATAAACCCAAAAAATTAACCAAATTAAATGCTGATTTTGCACCAGGTTTTCGCATGAATGACGGTTTAGCCATTACCAATGAAGAAGCCGCCTTAAAAACCAACATTGATGCAGCACCACTAGCTCACAATAACGAAAACATTAAAGACTAACAAAAAAGCGGGACAGCCCCGCTTTTTTCATTACTTTGTAACTATAAAATTGATTAGTTTATTTTTGACATAAATTGTCTTTTTGATATTGTCAGGCAATTTGACTTTGGCATGACATTTAGCCACAACCGTAGCTTCGTCGTCCGCAGTACCAATTTCCAAACGAGCAACAATTTTCGCGTTGACCTGTACCACAATTTCCACAGTGTCTTGAATTAACGCTTTTTCGTCGACTTTGGGCCAAGTTATATTTTTAATTTCTGGCCAAAGTTCTTCGGTAATGTGTGGCGCAAACGGGTTCAACAAAGTCAACAAAGTGTGATATTCGTAACGGTTAATTTGCCCTTGCTTTTCAATCGCGTTCATCAAAATCATAATTTGCGAAACTGCGGTGTTGTATTTCATAGCTTCCATATCCGCAGTAATTTTTTGAATTGAATAGTTGAAAATATAGTTTAACGCTGGACTGTATTTGTCGCCGTCCACCACTTTATCTTGCAACGCCCAAACGCGTTGTAACAAACGGTGACAAGCTTTGACGCCGTCGTTACTCCACACCGCAACTTCTTGATAATCGCCAATGAACAACACCCACAAACGTAAAGCATCAGTACCGTATTGGTCAGCCACGTCACGCGGGTCCACCGTATTCCCCAAACTCTTACTCATTTTCACGCCGCCTTCACCCAAGATGATACCTTGCGAAATACGGGCTTTACAAAATTCGTTCATTGGGAATAAACCTTGGTCATACAAAAATTTTGTCCAAAAGCGCGCATACAGTAAGTGGCGGGTCGTGTGTTCATTACCACCGTTATACAAAGTAATCGGCAACCAAGCTTTCATTTTTTCTGGGTCGGCAAAACATTGATGATTGTGTGGGTCGCAATAACGGATAAAGTACCAGCAACTACCCGCCCAACCAGGCATTGTGTCGGTTTCACGTTTCGCGTCCGCGCCACATTGTGGACATTTAACATTAACCCAGTCGGTAATCTTGGCTAACGGACTTTGCCCGTCTTTGGTGGCTTCGTAACTTTGTGTTTCTGGTAACAAAACTGGTAAATCTTTTTCAGGTACTGGCACCATACCACAATGCGGACAATTAATAATTGGAATGGGTTCTCCCCAATAACGTTGACGCGCAAACACCCAATCATGCATTTTGTAGTTTTTGGTTGTGCGTGCCACGCCTTTTTGAATTAACCAGTCCGCAATTTTTTGCTTAGCTTCTTTAACGGTTTGTCCCGTAAATTGTTCCGAGTTAATCAAATTGGAATTGGCGGCCAAGTACACGTCTTTTTCAATTGCTGCACCGTCCAATTTACCATCAATTACTTGAATCATTGGAATGTGGTGTTTTTGTGCGAATTCGTAATCGCGTTGGTCATGAGTTGGCACCGCCATCACGGCGCCCGTACCGTAATTGCACAATACAAAATCCGCAATGTAAACTGGTACTTCTTTTCCGTTGACAGGATTAATCACAGTCACACCCTTCAATTCGCAACCCGATTTGTCTTTCGTCATTTGGCTACGTTCAAATTCACTTTTGCGCGCCGCCGTTTGACGATATTTTTGTACTTCGTCCCAATTATTAATTTGCGATTTCAATTGTTCGACTAACGGGTGTTCAGGCGCCAAAACGACAAAGGTCACACCAAAAATCGTTTCAATACAAGTAGTAAAGATTTTAATCGCGCCACCTTGTTTAATTTGGAAATCAACTTCGGTGCCGTAACTGCGTCCCACATAATTGATTTGGCTGGTTTTAATGTGTGGCAAATAATTGGTTTCCGCTAAATCATCAATCAAACGATCCGCGTAAGCCGTCATCTTCATCATCCATTGCGGAATCGTTTTTTGCGTCGTTTCCGCGTGACATTGACAACATGTGCCGTTTTCCACTTCTTCGTTCGCCAAAATTCCGCAGTTTGGACAGTAATTCACATTGGCAGTGCCTTTGTAAGCAATCCCTTTTTTGAAAAATTGTAAAAACTGCCATTGCGTCCACTTGTAATATTCTGGGTCACAAGTAGTGATAAAGCGCGACCAATCGACCGATAAACCCACGCGCTCCAATTGTTCACGGAATGTTGCAGTATTACGCGCAACCACCTGTTGTGGCGGAATATGTTCACGAATCGCCGTGCGTTCTGCTTCCAATCCAAACGCATCAATTCCCATCGGGAACAAAACATTTTTTCCTTGCAAGCGTAAACGCCTTGCCATTGCGTCCAAAGCGGTATAACTGCGCATGTGTCCGATGTGCAGACCTTTACCGCTTGGATACGGGAATTCAATCAAAATGTAAGCATTTTCTTTTCCTGCAATATGGTCTTTAGTTTCAAAGCGTTTGTCTTTGCGCCAGACTTCTTGCCATTTTTTCTCAATAGCACGGAAATCGTAGTCTTTCATAAAACTCCTTATTCAGCAGATTCGCCGTCTTCTTCGTCTTCTTGTGGTTCAGCTACCGCGACCGCGACAATTTTCGCGCCTTCGCCGATACGCATAATGCGTACACCTTGGGTATCACGGCTAATTTTAGAAATGTAACTTGCCTTGGTACGAATCATAGTACCGTTATCACTAATCAACATAATATCTTGTTCCGCACGAACTTGTTTCAAGTTGACCAATGGTCCAGTTTTTTCGTTAAAGATACCAGCTTTGATACCTTTACCCGCACGTGATTGCAAACGATAGTCGTCTGGGTCACTGCGTTTACCATAACCATTTGCGGAAACCGTCAAGATTTCACAACCCGGTTCAATGACACTCATATCCACGATAGATTCGTTTTCGCGGTCAATGTTCATACTCTTAACACCGGCTGCCCCACGACCCATCGGACGGACATCTTCTTCACTGAAACGAATACATTTACCCGAGCTGGACGCCATAATGATTTCGTCCGCACCCGTAGTATGCGCCGCACCAATCAATTGGTCGCCTTCGTTCAAACCGATTGCAATTTTACCAGTACGCGCAATACGTGCAAATTCTTCACACTTAGTTTTCTTAATCATGCCGAACTTCGTCGCCAACATAATATGACCCATATCGTAATCTTCCATTGGAATGACCGCCGCCACATTTTCGCCGTTTTCCAACGACAGCAAGTTGACAATCGCACGACCTTTGGAGCCTTTTGTGGCTTCTGGCACTTCAAATGCTTTAATGCGGTACACTTTACCCATATTAGTAAAGAACAACAAGTCATGGTGCGTGTTAGTTACAAACATGCGTTCGACAAAGTCTTCTTCCTTCGTGGTGTGCGTGTTTGAACCTTTACCGCCACGGCGTTGCGACTTGTATTCAGTCAACGGTAAGCGTTTGATATAACCACAGTGGGTCATCGAAACAGCCACGTCTTCTTTTTCAATCAAGTCCCCGATATCGATGTCACCATAATCAGTCGTCAATTCCGTAACACGTTCCACCGCATATTTTTCTTTAATTTCCAACAATTCTTGTTTAATAATATTCAACAATTTAGGTTGGCTGGCGATAATGGATTTCAATTCAATAATCAAAGCGCGCAATTCTTCCAATTCGGCTTTTAATTTTTCAACTTCCAAACTGGTCAAACGTTGCAAACGCATTTCCAAAATCGCGTTAGCTTGACGGTCGGTCAAAATAAAGCGTTTCATCAATTTGGCTGCCGCATCAATCTTATCTTTGGAAGCTTTGATAATTGCAACAACTTCGTCGATATTAGCTAATGCTTTAACCAAACCTTCCAAGATGTGGGCGCGTTCTTCCGCTTTTTCCAAATCAAACTTGGTACGACGCAAAACAACTTCTTTTTGGTGTTCCAAGTAGTAATACAACATTTCTTTCAAGTTCAACACTTTTGGTTCGTTGCCAACCAACGCCAAGAAGTTGATACCCATCGAAATTTGCATTTGGCTAAGTTTGAACAAATTGGTCAAAACAACTTGCGGTTGCGCTTCTTTTTTCAAAGTAATTACAATGCGCATACCATGACGGTCGGATTCTTCGTCTACACTGGTAATACCTTCGATTCGTTTATCACGGACCAACAAAGCAATACTTTCAACCAATTTTGCTTTGTTAACTTGGTAAGGAATTTCAGTTACAATAATGCGGTTACGACCGTTATGTTCTTCAATTTCGGTTGTCGCACGCAAAACAATGTTACCATGACCAGTTTTGTAAGCGTGACGCAAAGCCGCACGACCCATAATAATACCACCGGTCGGATAATCTGGCGCAGGAATAATGCGCATCAATTGTTCAATTTCGATGTCTGGATTTTCAATCAAAGCAACGACACCGTCGATAACTTCGCCCAAGTTGTGTGGCGGAATGTTAGTTGCCATACCAACCGCGATACCATCACTGCCGTTAACCAACAGATTCGGGAAGCGGGACGGCAAAACAATTGGTTCTTGTTCGGTTTCATCGAAGTTCGGACGGAAGTCAACCGTGTTTTTGTCAATGTCGCGCAACATTTCGCTGGCAACAGCCGACAAACGGGCTTCGGTATAACGCATCGCAGCCGGCGGGTCCGCATCGACCGAACCAAAGTTACCATGACCATCAATCAATGGCATGTTAATAGTAAAAGGTTGCGCCAAACGAACCAACGCATCATAAACCGAGCTGTCGCCGTGCGGGTGATATTTACCCAAACATTCACCAACGATACGCGCGCATTTTTTATACGGTTTATCATGGGTCAAGCCCAATTCGCTCATTGCGTACAAAATACGACGATGAACAGGTTTCAAACCATCGCGCACATCGGGAATCGCACGACTCATATTAACCATCATGGCATAAGACATGAACGATTTATGAATTTCGTCTTCGATTTTAACTTTGACGTATTTCGTATTATCTACGATTTCTTGTAATTCTTCGCTATAATCTTTCTTTCTCATGGTTCACTCCTTAAATATCCAAATCCTGTGTGAAGTTTGCCGCGTTGCGTTCAATGTATTCACGACGCAATTCGGCTTTTTCACCCATCAATGTTGAGAAAATTTCGTCTGCGGCAAACGCATCTTCCAAGGTAACTTGAACCAAAGTACGATGCGCTGGATTCATTGTGGTATCCCACAATTGTTCCGCGTTCATTTCGCCCAAACCTTTGTAACGTTGTACGTTAGCTTTACCACGCGCACCCTTGCCCATAATTTGTTCCAACTCAGCATCACTGTACGCGTAAAGTTCTTCGCCACCTTTGGTAATTTTATACAACGGCGGTTGCGCGGCATAAACATAACCGCCCTCAATCAATGGACGCATGAAACGATACAAGAAAGTCAACAACAAGATACGAATGTGACTACCATCGACATCAGCATCGGACATGGTAATAATTTTGTGATAACGTAAACGGTTAATATCAAAATCTTCTTGAATACCACAACCGAAAGCCGTAATCATGTTCTTAATGGTTTCACTTTCCAAAACACGAGCCAAGCGCGCTTTTTCAACGTTCAAAATTTTACCACGTAACGGCAAAATTGCTTGGAAACGACGGTCACGACCCTGCTTCGCTGTACCACCCGCACTATCACCCTCGACAATAAAGATTTCACAGAATTTCGGGTCACGTTCAGTACAATCCGCCAATTTACCTGGCAAAGTAGTATTTTCCAAAACACCTTTACGGTGTACCAAATCTTTGGCACGACGCGCGGCTTCACGAGCATTGCGCGCAGTTTGGCATTTCAAAATCAATTCTTTGGCTTCTTTCGGATTTTCTTCCAAGAATTCACCAAACTTTTCTTGGACAACTTTTTCAACTTCACCACGCATGAAAGCGTTACCCAACTTGGTCTTGGTTTGACCTTCAAATTGAGGGTTTTCCAATTTAACCGAAACAATCGCGACCACACCTTCCAAAACATCTTCGATAGAAAGTTTATCGCTTTCTTTCAACAAGTTGACTTTTTTACCATAATCGTTAATCGCTTTCGCCAACGCGTTACGGAACCCAATCAAATGCACACCACCTTCTTCGGTGTTAATGTTGTTCGCATAAGCATGGATATTTTCGCTGTAACCATCATTCCATTGGAAAGCTACGTCAACTTCGCTGTTTTTGTTTTTCTTGGTAATGTGGATAATTTCTGGAATAATCAAGTCCTTACCTTTGTTCAAACTTTCGACGAACTCTTTAATACCACCTTTATAACAGAAAGTATCTTTATGTTCGCGACCAGGACGCATATCCGCACATTTAATCACCAAACCTTTATTCAAGAACGCCAATTCGCGTAAACGAACTTTCATGGTTTCATAGTTAAATTCAATGGTATCAAAAATTTCAGCATCAGGATAGAAAGTAACCTTGGTACCTGTTTTGGTCGCTTTACCAGTTTCGCGCAACGGTGCTTGCGGTACACCACGGTTATAACTTTGATGGAATGTTTTACCATTTTGGTAAACTTCGACTTCCAACCATTCGGACAAAGCATTAACAACCGAAACACCAACCCCGTGCAAACCACCAGAAATTGTGTAACCGCCTTTGCCAAACTTACCACCCGCGTGCAGTTTGGTCAAAACCAATTCGACCGCAGAAATTTTTTCGGTCGGGTGAATACCGGTCGGAATACCACGACCATTATCCAAAACCGAAACCGAACCATCGCGTTCAATTGTAACGCTGATTTCGGTACAATAACCAGCCAACGCTTCATCAACACTGTTATCGACAACCTCGGTAATCAAATGGTGCAAACCACGTGTATCCGTCGAACCGATATACATACCAGGACGCTTACGAACGGGGTCCAACCCTTCCAAGACCGTAATGTCTTTGGCGTCATAATGTGAAACTTTTTCAGCCGTTTTTGGCTCTTTTTTCTCCGTACTCATAATGTATAAATTATACCAGAAACGTGTCAAAAAAGCAACGTATTTAGGGCATTTCTTATATATATTATCCCCCGTGCAATTTTTCGTTTTGGCACTATTTTTCGGCGTTTCGGCGACATTTTTTCAGTCCAAAACCACAAAAGGACGCCACTCCGACGTCCTTGTTTTATTGGCAGGGGTGGCAGGGTTCGAACCTACGATGAATGGGTCAGAGCCATTTGCCTTACCGCTTGGCGACACCCCTTGAAACAATTTTATTATAACACAAATTTCCCAAACACCACCACAAAAAAAATGACCACATGGGTCATTTTTCAATTACATGGTAGCGTCATCTTTAATCGCATCTTCGTTGTTCAAACCGTTAATTAAATAATGGCGTGCAACACGTTCTTGCATCATGTCTACATACGGAGTATACGATACAGCGACCGATGGCTCCAATCTTGCGATTAAACCTTTTATTTCGTTCAATAATTCAGCCGCCGCCGCAAAAGGCAAATCACCAGCCGAAATTTTGTCCATACGTATTTCGATATTTTTTGCAATGATGTCATCGTTCCAACGCGTCTTTTTTTCTTCCATCATCACCCCCTCCTTTCATTGTCGATACCTTATCATATTCACTAAGTTAAATCAAGAGTCAAATATTTTAAGACATTAAACAAAAAGTCCGCACATGGCGGACTTCTCATAATTTTATCAATGCTTATCTTGCGCCTGGTTTAATTACTAAGTAACGGTGCGGTTCCACTCCCTCACTTTCCGTAATAATGCCTTCGACATCTTGCAAAGTCAAATGCACAACCACGCGTTCACGCGCCGGCATCGGGTCCAAACGAACTGAGCGTCCCGTGCGTTTAACTTGTTCAGCTTTGCGTTTTGCTAAATCGACCAAATAATCTTTACGTTTTTCGCGATAATTACCAATATCCAAAATTACACGACGCGGTTCGTCGCAGTGCGTGTTAATCGCAATTGAACTGATAATTGTATTAATTGCCGCCATCGTGCGACCATTTTTACCGATCAAACGTCCCACATCGTCACCGCTAACCGAAATGATAAATCCGTCGTCCGTATGTGAACTAACCACTACCAAATTGTCGCCAATCAATTTGAAAAACTCTTCCGCAAAAGCCATCGTTTTGGCAAATTTTGGACAATTTGCATCAAATTCAGTTACCTTACGTGGTTCTTTTGTTGCTTTTGTTTTTTTCGGTTTATCGCTACCAATGACGAATTCTTCGACACTGCCGGCTTCAACCTCAACCTTTGGTTCTGCTTTTGGTGCTTCAACCTTGGCTTTTTCTTTGGTATCTTTTTTGGCTTCTTCCTTAGTTTCAACTTTTGCTGTTTCGGTAGCAGTATTTTTTACCGTTACTTTAACTTGCATTTTGCGGAACATACCACCTTCGTCGACCACTTCAAAATCGACTTCGTCCAAAGCAACGCCCAATTCGGCGCAACCATTGGTAATGGCCTCGTCAATTGACTTGGCGCTGACTGTTACTGATTGATTCATTTTCTTCCTCCTTTGAAATACTTCGCATGCGGGTTAATCACCGTAGCATCGAAATCTTTTTTAATTTCCGGCTGTTTCATGTGGCGCATAATTAAGTCAATCAACAGCGCGAACACGACCGACAACAAAGTCGACACCACCGAAGACGCAATCATATAAATTGCGAAAGCCGAAGTTTGCATAGTTGCAAACAACACATACACGACAGGCATCGTCCACATCATAACTTTTGACATTTGTGCGGGGTCAATCATAGGTTGTTCTTGACCGTTTTGTTGTTTTGCATCACGCATTGAATAAGTAATGACAGGTTCCGCTTTCTTTTCCTCTGGTTTTTTCGGGGCTTGGCGTTTAGTAATGATAGCGTTAATTTTCATTGATAAGAACACAGTCACCGCCGACATTACTGCCAACAAGAAATAACCATTGGTTTGTTTTTCCGTATGGATATGTTCAAAAATTGCGTTGTACTCTGCTTTTTGTTCGTCCGTTTTTAATTTGTCCGCATCGACTTGTTTACTGTTGTATTCATCAACCGTCATCACAGGTTGCGCCATTGGGCTGTCTGGTTGCCAAATATTTTTAATCCAACCCGCTCGGATATTGGTTTCTTGGTATTTTGCGTTCAAATCTTCGGTCAACTTTTCTTCGGTAATGTTACCATTTTGGTATTCTTGGTAAACCGTTTGCAACTCTTGATATTGCATACGGATATTATAGTTAGAAATATCGGTCAAAGCACCCATGACCTGAAAGAAGATGACCATGGTCAAAATAACACTACCCAATGCCACCAAACTGCTACCTAAGCCACCTACGCCATTTTTTTGGAACAAAGCCTGACGTGCGCGGGCGAAAGCCATTGGGTCATTGCCGTAAGTACGTTGTAAATCCGCCAACTCACCAGACAAAGCTTGCTGTTTAATTTGAGTACGGCGCGTTAAAAAGCGGTTCAAGAAATCTAACGGCGCCATAATTAATTTAATTAAAACTGTAAAAAAGACAATCGCAAAAGCATAGGACACCCAACCCCAACTCATGATTTGCGATAATAACCAATAAACAAAACCTTGAATGCCACTGCCGGACGGAAACTGAATATTCATGATAAGAAAGATTATAACATAAGCCCAGCTTTTTTCAAAGTGTTTTCCAAATCCAAAGTAATATACAGCAAATGTTGTTTGGGCAATTCGGGCTTAGCCACAATAATCATATTTGTATGTGCATTGACTTTATGTAACAACGGACGCATAGCTTCGCGCATTAAACGTGCCGAACGGTGACGCACCACACTATTTCCCACTTTCTTACTGGCGCTGAAACCGATTTTCAAATTGCTTGCAGTACAAAAATACACCACCACGAATTCGCCATTTTGGCGTTTACCGCGTTGATGTAAGTAGTTAAATGTCTTTCGCTTCTTTAAGCGATACCTTAAAGGTAACATTATTTGGTGGTCAAGCGTTTGCGACCGCGTGCACGACGACGACGGATAACATTACGACCGCCAACGGTTTTCATACGTTTACGGAAACCGACAGAGCGACGACGCTTTACTTTACTAGGTTGCCAAGTTCTTTTCATAAAGTGAATTTTAACATATCCACCCCACCGCCGTCAACAGTTACTTTTCAAACTCGCCAATAACAGTTATTTACAAAATGGCGCAGTCTGTGGTAAGATAACTTTATCATGGATGTGAATGAAGTTTGGAAGCAAGCAAAACCAATTATTGAAAACAATGTCAGCAGTATTTCTTATGACTTATATATCCAACCATTAATCCCAGAAAGTTTTGAAGACGGAACTTTTGTTTTGTCCGCTCCGTCCACACATGATGCCAATTATGCCCGCAACGAACGCCACTTTCCACACATTGAACACGCGATTAAAAACGTGGCGCCATTAGTTGAAAAAATCGAAATTATTGATGCGGTCGAAAAAGAACGACGCGAAGCCCGTAACTTACCACAACCCGAAACAACTGTTACTGAACCATTTACTTACAAAAATAACATCAACCCACAACAAACTTTTGCAAATTTTATCGTGGGTAAATCTAACCAAGAAGTTGCCGCCATGGCAGAATTTGTTTCCAAACACCCTGGCAAAAAAATCAATCCCTTATTCATTTATGGTCGTTCAGGTTTGGGCAAGACACATTTGTTAAATGCTATTGCCAACCAAATTTTGGAAGACAAACCCTCGACCAAATTGGTTTTAACTTCAATTGAAAAGTTTACCGACGACTATGTCAGCGTCATTAAACAAAAGGGTGACTTTGGTGCATTCCGTGAAAAATACCGTAATGTTGATGTTTTGTTGATTGACGATGTACAAGAATTGGCCAGCAAACAAGCCACGCAGGAAGAATTTTTCCACACTTTTAATGATTTGTTTGAACACCAACGCCAAATTGTTTTAACCAGTGACCGCCACCCGAACGAAATCGCAACCTTGTCCGAACGTTTACAATCGCGTTTGAAAAGTGGTATTTTCCAAGATATTCGCAACCCCGACATTGAAATGCGCACCGCAATTTTGCAAAAGAAAGCCGCGTTGGAAGATAAATTCTTACCCAACGAAGTTGCTGCGCACATTGCGGAATATTCCAACAAAGTCAACGAAAACATTCGTGACATGGAAGGTCACTTAGTAAAAATAATTGTTTACGCCGAATTGCGTGGTCACACCATTCCGACAATTGAAGATTGCGACACTGCATTAGCGGATAATTCTGGCGACGCAGAAACCGCTCGCGTGGGCGACATTGCTGCACGTGTAATTGCGACCACTGCGGCATACTTTGATGTTACTCCAGACGAAATTACGGGCAAACGTCGTACTGATAAATTAGCCAGTGCACGTTCAGTCGCCGCTTACTTATTAACCCAACATTTGGAAGACGTGCCTTTAACCGAAATTGGTGAAATTCTTGGCGGGCGCACCCATGCTTCGGTCATTTTCTCACGCAACAAAATTGCGGAACAAATGAAAACTGACCCCAAACTCAAAGCCGCGATCGATGACCTTTTGGCACAATTGGCAAAATAAACTTAACATTATCATTCAGAAGTCGGTCAATCGCCGACTTTTTTTGTATCAACTTTTCCCAAAAAGATGATTTCAGTTTCCAAACAAACGCCAGTATGTTTTTCGACCTCGTCTTGCAAATGATAGATAACCTGCAAAATATCCTCACAAGTAGCGCCACCCGTGTTCACAATAAAATTGCAATGTTGCGGACTGACCATTGCGCCGCCGACACGGTACCCCGCCAAGCCCAATTCTTCCACAACCTTACCCACATAAAAGCCGTCTTTGGGACGCTTGAAGACACTACCCGCGCTGGGTTCGTGCGGATGACGCGCGCGTTTTTGTAAAACTTCGTGCATTTGCTGTTTAATTGTGTCGGGTTCGCCGTGTTCTAAACGAAAGTAAGCGCCTAAAATAACCGCAGGTTCATCCATAAAAACCGAATGGCGGTAGCCAAATTCCAACTGCTTACCGGTCAAAGTTTTAATTTCGCCGTGTGTAAAAATATCAACCATCATAACGACTTCGCCCAGGTTATAACCGAAGGCTCCGCAATTCATAAACACACCACCGCCCACGGTCGCTGGAATTCCTGTCGCCCACTCCAATCCCGACAAACCACGTTCCGCGGCATAATTGATTACCGCGCCCAACTTAGCACCAGCATCGGCATAGACAAAAACATCGTTTTGTTCGATTTTTTTGAAATTCAATTTAATCACTACGCCGTCGTAACCAATGTCACTTGCCAACACATTGGCACCCATACCCAAAATAAAATAAGGACACTCGATATATTCCAACCCCCGCACCAGTCGTACCAAACTTTGCTTATTATTGACAATTACAAAATATTTGGCTGGACCACCAACACGAAAAGTCGTCCAATTAGCTAATGGTTCGTCCAATTTAACATTTTCCGCCCCGCACAAATGAATCAAGTAGTTTTTCAAAATATCCATTAACCATGGATATGCAATTGGTTTTATATTTCACACTTAATAAAAAAAACGCCGTAGCGTTTTTTAATTTATGATATTATCTAATACTATCAATAAAGTAACCGATGTTAGACGATTGTTTAGCATTAAATGTAAAGTTACACAATGAAGCAACTAAATCATAAATACCAAAAGTTATCATGCCCAAGAAGAAATATGCCAAAGTTCTTGATTTCCAACCATTGGGTTTAAGGCTAGTATGGTTAATGATAAAACTACCAATAAAACCGAGGAAAAATGTCAAAATAAAACGAACAGCATTTTTCCCATCATTTTCACTTAAAAGCGGTGCATTTTTTACTCGACAACCACAATGAACACAAATCTCTGCTTCATCGTGAATTTCTTGACCACATTTTGAACAATACATTTTCTATTCTCCTTTGTTTCAAACAACTAACATGAGTATATTCTTACAAAAGTAAGAAGTCAACTATTTTCTTACATTTGTAAGACACTAAGAAAGTGACCTATCAAAATAAATTCAAAGACAATTTGAAAATTCTCAGGCAAGAAAGAAAAATCGGACAAGTTGAACTTGCCAAAATTATCGGAGTTAGCAAAGGAATTATCAGTTTATGGGAAAACGGTTTACGTGAACCCAATTTATATTCATTGATTATGTTAGCAAAATTTTTCAATGTATCAATTGATGAACTTGTCGGACTTAATCAAATCAATTAACACTTTTCACTGCTCCACTGCCAGCGCGCAAAACATTAACTTTGGGCGGGTTGGCGGTATTATCCACCACAACCAAAGTACTGGGCGTGTGTTGGTAAATTTTGCGACCACGTACCACCGCATCGGTTTTTCCATCAAACAGTCGGGTGGCTTGGCGCCAAGATGTAATCACTGGTTGACCGTGTAAGTTCGCACTGGTACCAACGACGGGTACAGCACACGCGGTTAAAAACCGATTCACCCAACCACTACGCACCATGCGCACGGCTTGACCATGTACAATGACCGAAGTATGTTTTTTGCGCAGTAATCTTTTTTCGGTCGGCGTGATTACACCGCAAAATTTTTCTACCGCTTGCACACTGGGTAACAGCCAAATCAGACTGGCATCGGCGGGTTTACCTTTTAAGGACTTCAATTTCTTGGTAGCGTTTTCGTCCAAAGCGTTACAGCCCAAGCCCCAAATTGTATCGGTCGGATAAATGACAATTCCGCCATGTTTAACCACATCAGCCAATTTATCAATTTCATTATGACGGAAAATTTCCATAATCTCAATTATAGTGACAAATTACCAACGGGTCAATCGTGCTTTAACAATCTCGTTGCCCAAAATTTTACTAATTGCCCACAAATCTGGAGTATTGGTTTTACCAGTAATCGCCAAACGCATTTGCGCAGTCAAGGTTTTCAAAGTCGGTTTATCTGGTGCCATGTTTTTAACTTTTTGCCACCAAGAATCTTTATCGTCGTTGGCATCATAAACTGCCGCATACTTTTTTAATAAATCTCCGTCCAAAGCGGTACCATCAACTTGGATTTCGTCCCACATGTAACTATACAAAGTTGGGATATCTTCAAATTTAATTAAATCCTTACGCGGACGTTCGCCACCGCGCTCAACCCCCAACATTTTTTCGATACGGTCTTTAATTGCGGGCGTAATATTGGGCAAACTTTGCCAATTCCACACATTGAACGCTTTAACAATTTCCGCATGACTTTGGCGCGCCCAAACATTTTTGGCAATATCATTTAATTTAGGTAAATCAAACAACGGATTATTTGTACCAATTTTTTGAATACTAAATTGGAAATCGGTTAATGGTGCGGTCGGATTCGCGGTACGCCAAATTTCAAAATCACTGTTATAAATTGTCAACAGATATTCAAAAATTGCATCGCGCGGATATCCCGCATCGACCAAGTTCATAACCAACGCTTGTGGGTCTTTACGTTTGGAAAGTTTACGCTTCTTGCCATTATCTTCAATGTTAATGGTCGGCATGTGTAAATAATGCAAACGCGGAAAACCTAACAAATCACACAACTGGATATGTTCCGCGGTCGAAATCAACCACTCTTCTCCACGTACCACCAAAGCCGTACCCATTAAAGTATCATCAATGACATGGGCAAAGTTATATGGCGGTAAACCATTTGATTTCAAAATAATCGGGTCATTGATTTGCGGACGCAAGGAAATTTCGCCACGCGCGGCATCGGTAAAGGTAATTCGTTCGCCCCAATCTTGGTAACCAAAGTTTGCACGAATGACATATTTTTCACCAGCAGCCACACGGCGCGCAACTTCTTCCTGACTTAAATGACGGCACTTGGCGTACTTACCATAGTAACCAGTTGGTTCATTATTTTTTAATTGCGTTTCGCGCATTTGGTTCAAATTTTCTTCCGTACAGAAACAATAATAGGCTTTACCTTGTTTAACCAAGTCTTCCGCAGATTGTTGGTAAATTTTGGCGCGTTCACTTTGGACATAAGTTTCCGCAAAATGAATATCAAAATAATTAAAGGTGGTCATCATCTTTTCCACCGCGTCCGCGACATAGCGTTTACTGTCGGTATCTTCAATCCGCAGGTAAAAACGACCGTGATTTTGTCGGGCTAAGTACGAATTGACCAATGCCATTGCGACCGTACCTAAATGTACATATCCTGTTGGACTGGGCGCGATGCGGTAACCGTCTGGTTTTTCAGAGAGGTAATTTTTCATTGCGTAACTCCGTCACTTGGCGTAAACATTCGTTAATTACCGCGATCACCAAGTCTTCTGTGGTTTCGACATCATCGGGATCCACGGCTTCGGGTTTAATGTGTAAATCCAACAATTCATAAGCACCCGACATAGAAGCGGTAACCATACCACCGCCAACCGTTGCTTCGACCGCCGTTTCCGCCAATTCTTCTTTGGTTTTTTCTAATTGCTTTTGCATGGCTTCCGCCTGTTTCATCAGATTAGCCATTTGTCCATTGTTGCCCATTGCAAAATTTCTCATACTTACAGTTTACACGATTTCGACTTTATCGCCAAACAAATCCTTCAACCGTGCCACGTAATCGCGGTTTTCATCGTAAACCAACGCGGTATCGTCTTGCAAAGTTACCGTTACATTTTCACCCGCCAACTCCTGCAATTGTGACAAATGCTGTTTCAGCATTACTTTTTCGGTATCATTATGTACGTGAACAAAAATTTTATCGTCCGCAAATTCGACGTCGTTCATATTCGACAACAAGCCGAACAAAGAAAAATATTTGTCGTTACGTAATCCACGTAAAACTTTAACCCAAACACCTTCCAGTTCGTGCTCTGTCATGTTATGCTCCACAAGCAACCAAAGCGGCCGTTTCAAAATAGCCGTGCGGGTCCGTTGCATATTTCAAAGTAGTTTCCAAATTAGCAAACATACGGAGCGCACTTGCTAAACGCGGACTGGGTTGTGCGACATAAGCATCTTTAATTGCTTCCAATGTTCCATTCAAAATACGCGCCGTGCCAGTTGCGGAATCAAAAATTTGTTTTACGGTCGCGCGTACTGCCTTAGCATCACCCGCCGAAATTTGTTTAACCAGTTCATTAAATACTTTGACGTCGACCCCTCCAACTACGCGGTTAATCGCTTCCACTGTAATCGGGTCATTACCACAATAAGCCGCGACTGTATCCGCAAACGATAAAGCATCGCGCACACTGCCTTGACCTTCTTTGGCAATCGCCGTAATTGCTGCTGGTTCTGCGGTAATTTTTTCTTTTTCGAAAACACCCGCCACCACTTTTTCCAAATTGGCAAGTCCGACATTTTGGAAATTAAAACGCAAACAACGACTTTGTACAGTCGGTAAAAGTTTATGTGGTTCAGTTGTCGCTAAAATAAAAATCACATGTGCTGGTGGTTCTTCCAAAGTTTTCAACAACGCGTTAAAAGCCGCACTGGAAAACATATGCACTTCATCAATAATGTAAACTTTATATTTACCAACAACTGGCGGATATTTCACACTTTCAATCAAATCGCGCACCGCATCAACACCATTGTTACTGGCAGCATCGATTTCAAAAATATCCATACTTTTGTTGGTACTTTGACACCAAGCACATTTGCCACAAACTTTACCGTCTTTGAAATTTTCACAGTTGACGGCGTTCGCCATAATTTTCGCGACCGAAGTTTTACCTGTACCACGCGTACCACAAAACAAATACGCATGACCAACTTTACCAGCCACAATTTGGTTACTTAAAGTTTTAGTAATAAAATCTTGTCCCACAACTTCGCTGAAAGATTTAGGACGATACACTCGGTAAAAAGATTTTACTTCCGCGTTCATTCGGCTTGTCCCTCGTTTACGCTTGGTTGTTTTTCTTCTTTTTTGTCTGGTTGGCGTTTCATAAATTCAAAAGCCAATTCACGGTACGCTTTGGCACCCGGACATTTATTATCGTAAATACAAATTGGTTTGCCAAAACCTGGAGCTTCCGCCAAACGCACGTTACGTGGAATACGCGTATGGTAAACTTTACGACCAAAGAACTTGGTCAATTCGGCTTCCACTTGGGCGTTCAAAGCATTACGGGTAAACATTGTCATTAACACACCTTCAATATCAATTTTCGGGTTGAAGCCTTGACTCTTAATTAAACGAATCGCGCGCACCAATTGGGTCATACCTTCCAATGCGAAATATTCACACAATACTGGAATAATTACCGAATCAGCAGCGGTCATTGCGTTGACCGTCAACAAAGTCAAAGTCGGCGGACAATCAATAAAAATATAATCATAACTGTCGCGAATTTTTTCCAAGCAGTTACGCAAAATTTGTTCGCGGTTACGCATACGTACCATTTCAATTTCCGCACCAACCAAGTTTTCGTTACTTGGCAAAATTTCCAAACCTTTAACTGCGGTCAATTGAATTGCATCGGTCGGATCAATTTGGTCACACATTACATTATAAACCGACGGCATCTTGTCGGTAACTTTAACACCCACCCCACTGCTGGCGTTATGTTGCGGATCAAAGTCCACAATCAAAACTTTTTTACCTAACTGCGCCAAATACGCCGCCAAGTTAATGCAGGTCGTAGTTTTACCGACCCCGCCTTTTTGTAACGCAATTGCAACAATTTTTCCCATATTTGTTTTCCTTTTTGCTCCTTTCCTCGTAATAACATAACATACTTTGCGTAAAATTACCAGTTTTCTGCCAATTTTCGCAATTTTCTACCATATATAGTGGTGTACGGTTGGATGATATGCTATATCTTGTGGTTTTTGAGATAATTAACAATTCTTTCCAGCTCTTCCGCCGAATAATAGCCAATCACGACCTTACCATGATCCAAGCTGCCGTCAATTTTGACTTTGGTGCCAATCGCACGGGACAAGATTTTTTCTTGTTCGCGAATTTCGGGTGCCTTTGCCGGTTTAACTTTGTTCGATACCAAGGTCGGCATTTTGCCATCAATCAATTCGCCCAATGCACGTACCGACAAGTTTTCGTCTACCGCACGACGCGCATAGTCAATTTGTTTTTGCGCATCGCTCAGACCTAACAAACGAATTGCATGTCCCGAAGTCAATTGTTTACGCGCAATAAATTGTTGAACCTCAGCAGGCAAACTTAACAAGCGTAACATATTGGCAATTGTACTGCGCGGCTTAGACAAACGTTCCGCAACTTTTTCTTGCGTCAATTTATGTTCGTCCATCAATTTTTGAATACCTTGCGCCAATTCCATATCGTTCAAATCCGCGCGTTGCAAGTTTTCAATAATTGCAATTTCCGCAATTTGTTTTTGATTGAACTTTTTAATAATGGCTGGAATTTCCACCAAACCCGCCATACGTGCCGCACGCCAACGACGTTCGCCCGCCACAATCATAAAACGGTTACCAACTGGTGTAATTAAAATTGGTTGAATTACTCCATAAGTACGGATACTTTCCGCCAATTCATGTAAATCATCTTGGTCAAATACTTTACGTGGTTGGTTAATGTTGTTATCAATCATCGCAATCGCAATTTGTTGAACTTCACTTTCCACTGGTGTTGATACCGCTTCCTCGTTTTTATTGTTTGGTTTCGTAGTTTGTTTTGCTGGTTTTACTGGTTCATCAATTGGTGTTAATTCGTCGTCCAAGGTAAAATTGCCAAATAATGCTCCTAAACCTCTACCTAATTTATTTTCTGCCATGTTTTAATTTTAATAATTTTTATTCAAAAAAGCAACCACTAATTCACATTGTCAGTTTTTCCTAATTGTTTAACGTTAAACATTTATAAGGATTAATTACCGATTGACAATTAACTCAACCATTTTGTCAGTAACTTACACCAACATTGTTAATAACTTAACCATTTAACAACAAATTTACACACTAATCCAGTTATCAACAAAGCAATTGTTAATAAGCACTATATCAGTCACGCGCGACCAAAATTACGTTGGTTAATTTACAGTCCCTATGTAAACAACTAAGGTACGCCGACCGTAATTGTTTAACGTTAAACAATTATCAAGTGAGTAAAACTTGGGCTAAAACGCGCTCAGACAGAATCGGCAAAAACTTTTGATAAATTACACAAATAAAATTCAACCTCAACAATTACGCGAAACACAAAAATGTTTAACGTTAAACATTTTCAAGCGTAGACAACTTTATCCAGTTATTGTCTAACCAACACACGGCAAGGTGGGTCGTGGTTAAATTGTTTAACGTTAAACAATTACGCAAGGAAAATCATGTTTACTGTTGACAAGAAAAGTTTAAGCGGGATATAATACTAATATGAAAGCGGGACTGATTGCAGATATTGTCATCGCAATTTTGATTATCATCAATTTAGTCGTATGTACACACAAAGGTTTTGTCCGTTGTGTATTATCTAGCTTATCTAACATTTTGGCATTTATCGTAGCCATTCTGGCTGCCGCGCCATTGGCAAACGTATGTGAAAGCAACTTCGGCTGGGAGACCGCCATTGCAGGTTGGCATGTACCGTTTATCAGCGCGCACACCTTACTATGTTTATTTACTGGCATTGCCGTATTTATTGCGGTGCGCTTAATCTGTTTATTGTTAGACCGACTGTTACAAATTGTTAAGAAAAAATTAAAAGCGGTCAACATTATCGACCGCATCTTAGGAACAGTATTTGGTGCTTTTGCTGCTTTGGTGGAATTGACATTTATCTTCTTACTGATTGACCAATTTGGTTGGGCAGAAGGATTATCTTTAACTCAAGATGGCGGTGGCTTCTTGGCATGGCGCATTTTCGATTTCTGCAAAAACTATTTGTTCGATCTATTGAACCAAGTCACTTCCGCGGCTGCCGACACTTTACCCAAAGTCGAACTCTAAAAAAGTTACTAACAAATATTGGAAAGTTATTTACAATTAAAATGTAAATAACTTTTTTTATTCCTTGACCGTACCTTTGATAACAGTAAAAATTTTACCACTGGTTGGGATGTCGGTTGCCGTAATAATGGCTTGCGTATTGGCAATCGCAATTAGCAGTCTCGTACGACGACTGCTATCTAACTCACTGAAAACATCGTCCAACAATAAAATTGGTCGTTCGCCCGTAATGTCCGTAAACAAATCCAACTCTGCCAATTTGATTGATAGCGCAACGGTGCGCTGTTGACCTTGGCTGCCAAACACACGGACGTCCTGACCATTAATCATAATTGCAATATCGTCACGATGTGGTCCAACCGTAGTAGTGCGCAAACGCAAATCGCGTTCCCGCGCGGATATCAATTCTTGCGCAAAATTCTGGCACGTCTCATATTTGAGGGTGATTTCTTCTTGACCACCGGTCAATTCCCGATGTTTTGCCACCACATATGGTGTCAATTTTTGAACGAACGCTTCGCGTTTGGCGATGATAATTTTGCCTTGCTTAATTAGTTGGTCGTCCCAAATTGCCAATTCACGCGGGTCGGTATTATCTTTCAAATAAGCATTACGCTGTTGCAAAATTTTATTATAGCGGGCGAGTGCATAAAAATAACTTTTATCAATTTGGGATAAATCAATATTCAAAAAACGACGACGGTCAGCGGGCGCTTCTTTAACCAATTTCAGTTCGTCTGGCGAAAAGAAAATGCAGTTAATTTGTCCCATTAGTTCCGCCACTTTGGCAATCGGAACTCGGTTAATCGAAATCGATTTTTTCAAACCCGTACCCAACTGAATAGCAATATCTACGGAGCCAAATTTTTTCAGGGCAGTGACTTGAACCAATGCTTGGTTTTGACCGAACTGAACCATTTCGCTGTCACGACTGGTACGCCAACCGCGACCCACACAAGACAAATAGATTGCTTCCAATAAATTGGTTTTACCTTGACCGTTCGGACCTACCAAAACATTAACCCCAGCATCTAGATGCAGGGTAGTGTGCATATGATTCCGGAAATTATCTACGGTCAATTCTGTAATTTGCATTGATATATAATACAAAAAAAACCGCAGCAAAGCCACGGTTTTTTTCAATTTGACGCGTCCAGATTATTTAGCCGCTTTCTTCGGAGCCGCTTTCTTCGCAGCAGGTTTTTCTGCTACAACGGTTTCCGCTACTGGAGCTGCAGCCGGTTTTACTTGAGCCGGAACCATTTCAGCTTCAATAAAGCGAGTCGCTCCTTTAACTAACGGATGCAATCCGAAAACAAAGAACGGAACCCACAATTGATAGAAAGCAACTAAAGCATTGCTACCACTGATTGACGCAAGTTCACTGTTATTGAATCCAGTTACAACAATCAAAACCAACAACATAACAGTAATCAAACCACCAACAACCATGTAAAGTGCGCTAACGATTTTTTTGCTGTTGTTCAAGGTTTTAACGATCGTAACACCAACCATACCGAAGAAGAACAACATGGTCGAAATTAACAACATAATGTTGTACATTTGATTCAACCAGTTACCATCGGTAATACGACTACCAAAATTTACCCATGCAATAATAGCAAAGATACCACCCAAAGCATAGAACAAAGCTAATGAAAGTCGTGACCAGTTTTTACGAATAAAATCCATGACTTCGTCTCCTTTTAATTTGGGCGCATCCCAAAAAATTTTTACTTTACGTAAATCTACCTTTAGTATACCGAGTTTTGATTATTCTAACAAATCATTTTTGGCATTTTCTCCCATCAGACAGCAAAAAAACGCGTTTTTTATTAACACTGGGGCAATGAGTCTTGTTTTATATTTGTAATAATATGATTTACAGTTGGTGCAAATTATAACAGGGGAATAGTATCTAGTAAAAAAACTTTCACCCCTTGGAAAAGGGGTGAATGCCAATTAATTAAATTTGTTTATCATCGTTTTGTTTTCGTTGCAAATCGGCTTTAATTTTTAAGCCCGCCTGATAATCACTGACCATTTTGTTGAAGCGACTTTCCCAATTGTTGCGTTTTAACAACGCAGCATAGTAATCTTTTTCTGGAATAGGATTTTGGTAACCCATATCAAAACAAACATCTTTATGGTCTTCGTAAAAATCGTGCGTCAAAACACGTTCTTCGTTTTCAAATAACATGGCTTCATAGGCTTGCGTATACCAATCAAGGTAGTTCATTGCTTCCATAGCTTCGGGTTCAACTACATATTTATTCATAATTGCATCTTTAATTCTTTGTTGTAACCACATCGGAGCATATTTCACCATGGCTTTTTTTACTGTGTAATGGTTCAAACCAGTGTGGGTTAAGCCGTCTACTAAACCATTAAAATATTTGTTGTGGCAATCTTTTTCCAAAGTCGTCACGCATGGATCATAGAATGTTTTTACACTGTATAATTGTGTGCGATCACTGTAATCATGATGACGCAAAACTTCGTTCGGAGTATTCAAACCATTACTGTAAACAATTTGCGCACGAGTGATATCAAATTGATATTGTTCACGAGCCTTGTTAAAATCGGCATCGGTTTCAACAAATTTTTTGTAAGTAT
Organism: Clostridia bacterium; assembly: GCA_045597505.1. Taxonomy (GTDB): domain Bacteria; phylum Bacillota; class Clostridia; order Christensenellales; family UBA1242; genus RGIG8050. The sequence goes on from JAZLKE010000018.1 coordinate 32,708, forward strand.
TCAACGGAATTTTGGTAAATTTATTCAAATCGCACAAAACAACTGTTTTTTTCACGGAATCAACATCCAAGTTTTTATCATTTTCGCTGAAAATGTATTTTTCTTTCGCGATTTTGGCGATTTTGTTCATTTCTTTGTTCAAAACGTTATCTTCACTAATTAAATCGTAAACATGTTTGTCTACCATCTTTTTGAAATATTTGGCTACCCAATTGTTGTTGTCAATGTTGTACAACATGTTTTCTTCTTCAAGTCTGTTGCGCGAATGGTCGTAATCACATTTCGCGTTAGCAACAAGAAAGTCATTGACTTCTTGAATAATGTGCAAGTCGCCTTTTTCTAATTTTCCCGCCAAAGGGAAAATAAGCGAAAGGTGTTTACGCAAAAATTCGAAGTTTGCTTCCTCTTCTTGTTGTTGTAATTTTGCTTTTTCTTCTTTTGTTAAATGATTAAAATTGAAACGATTCTTTAATTCTTTTAATTTCATGACGACTATTCTACACTAATGGCCAAGCAAAGTCAATATGACCAATCAAAAATTTCGGGAGATTTTGACATTTCCGCGGTCAAAAATGATTCATGACTTAGGTTTAATTTTTCATCCCCACATATTACCCGATACCCCCTGAAAAGTTAACGCCCCCAACACAAAAAAACACCCTAACCAAATCGGTTAGAGTGTTGATTATTCCGCTAGTTTCAAAAGTCAGTGACTATGCGCCATTTTTTATTTAACGGTATTTAAATACTGAATTGCATGCGTGGCTGCGACAGCACCGTCACTGGTGGCAGTGACTAATTGACGGAGGTCCTTGACACGATTGTCACCCGCCGCAAAAATTCCCGGAACATTGGTACGACAATCTTCGCCAGCTTGGATATAACCGAATTGATCTAATTGGATTAGTTTGGCAAAATTTTGGTTTTCCGGAATTCTGCCGACCGCAATGAATAAGCCAGCAACCGCTAAAGTTTCTTTGGTATTGTCATTATGTGTAATTTCAATACTATCCAAACGTTGGTCGGCGTTTAATTGCGTGACATTGCTGTTATAGATGAACTCAATATTATTTTTTTGTTTTAGTTGTGCAATGGTAACTTCTTCGCCGTTAAGTTCACTGCGGCGGTGGATTAAATAAACTTTTGCGGCTAAATCGGTCAGGTAGAGTGCGTCTTCAATAGCAGCATTTCCGCCGCCAACTACGGCAACATTTTTACCTCTGTAAAAGGCACCATCACAAGTTGCGCAGTAAGACACACCTTTACCAACTAATTCCGCCTCGTTGGGTAAACCTAGACAGCGGTTTTCAGAACCAGTGGCGATGATGACCGCTTTTGCCAAATATGTATTGCGAACGGTGATGACTTCTTTTTGACTACCATGGTCATTAATGTTGACCACTTTTTCATAAATAATTTCGGCACCTAAATCTTTGGCTTGTTGAAATGTTTTCGTGGCAAAATCAACTCCGGAAATATGTGCCGCGGCAGGGTAATTTTCAATTTCCAAAGTATTGATGATTTGTCCGCCATAGTTTTTAGCTTCTAAAAGTAAAACTTTTTTCATGGCGCGTCGTGCATAGATTGCAGCAGTTAATCCGGCGGGACCAGCGCCAATAATAATGATGTCGTACATTAATTGTCACCAATCATATCGTTAATGGCGCTTTGTGACACCAAGCCAATATTCCTTTTAATTTCGCTTCCTTTGTTAAAAAGCACTAAGCAGGGAATTGATGAGACGTTGTATTGTTCAGCCAATTCTGGCTCGTTGTCAACGTTTACCGAAACGATTTTGACTTGGTTGTTTTCTGCGGCAACCGCTTCAATAATGGGTTTTAACATTTGGCATGGGCCACACCAACTAGCGTTAAAATCCACCAAGACTTTTTGGTCGCTGTTCAATACTTCTTTTGCAAAATTTTTTTGATTAATTTCCAAGATTGCCATTTGTTTTTTTCTCCTTTTGTATTTGTGTGTTGGTTAAAACTTTGTTAATCAATTTGTGTAATGTCATTGCTTCTTCTGGTAAAAGGTTGATGCATTGGCACATTTGTGCCGGAATGGAGAGCGCTTGGTCTCTTAACGCTAGCCCTTTAGGGGTGATGTTAATTTCAAGGTTTCTTTCATCATCAAAGGACCGAACTCTGGTAATAAAACCTTTCGCTTCAAGTTTTTTTAATAACGGCGTTAAAGTACTGGAATCCAATAGCAGGGTATTGCCAATTTCTTTAACATTGCTTTTTCTTTTTTCCCAAAAATACATCATGACAATATATTGTGTGTAAGTTAAATCAATTTTTTCCAACATTGGTGTATAATTACGAATAATTTCTTTGGCGCATAAGTAGATTGGAAAGCATAATTGATTTTTTAGGGATAATGGTGCGTACTTAGATTCCATTGACCGATTCCCCGTTAATCAAGGCCAATAAATCGTCTTCCATTTTAATGGGATCAAAGGTTGGAGCATATCTTTTGATTACATTGCCTTTTTGATCAATTAAAAATTTAGTAAAGTTCCAAACAATATCACCGTCTTTTTTGCATGTTTTACTGATTTTTTTAATTGCCGCCATTGCCAATTTGTTTTTAAAGCCTTTGACGGCTTCGTGTGGTTGCTGTTGTTTCAATAAAGTAAAGACGGGACTTTCGTTTTCCCCATTGACATCAATTTTAGCTAACTGATCAAATTGTGTTTTATATTTCGCGGTACAGAAATTGTGAATTTCTTCGTTTGTTCCTGGCGCTTGATGACCAAATTGGTCACAAGGAAAATCCAGAATTTCTAAACCTTGGTTGTGATACTTTTCATAAAGCGCCTCAAGCCCTTTGTATTGTGGTGTAAAACCACAGCCGGTGGCGGTATTAACCACAATGATAACCTTGCCTTTGAGTGTGGCTAGGTCAAATTCTTCATTGTTTCTTGTTTTGACTTTTATGTCGTAGATACTCATAATTAATGTCTCCTTTTTTAATATTAATTTGTATGCAAATTAATCGTATCAAAACTATTTCCTATTGTCAACAATAATTTTTTAACTAATATGTAAATCAAAAATACCATGTACTGGTATTGGTGCGTCGGTGCTTTGTGTGCTTGTCCACGGCAGGGCGAACCGCCGCCACTTGTATATTTAGACAAGCACACGTTTAACTGCCAAATAATCATTTATTTATCGGTTGCAAAATAAATACATTTTCGGTATATGTTTTATCATTTAACTTATTAAGTTTAAGAGTATCACCATCCCTAACAAGTTGATAATAAGTCGTACCAGTCGTGGTTGCGGAATAATAGACATTTTTAATTAAAATTTTATCATTATCAATCTGTAAATAATAATCAGTTGCATTATATGATGACGCAAAGGTTGTAAACTGTTCCAATGTAATATGCAACATCGGGTTTTCTATGCAAGCATCGATATCAAAAATGATATAACGAAGTTTATTATCAACCAAAGAAACCATCGTTTCATGATCAAACCAAAAAGCAGTTCCTAAATTATCCCAGAAAGAAATACAATTTTCTATTTCATAATCTCTACCAGAATCCCACATTCTGATTCCCTGATAATAACCTCTAAGGCTTGAACCAAATGATATACCATCAAAGGTAGTAATAAAGTACAAATCATAAACAGTTAAATCGTTTTGTACAGGCAGCTCAATGCCATTAAGCATTTCGCAGTCAATTTGCGGTATTAAGGTATTTGGCACATACGACCAAGTAAAAACTCTTTTTTCTTTACTACAAATATACTTTTTCAAATCTGTATAATAGATAATGTTATTCTGTTCATCTTTATCATTAATGATATTATTCAATACATAAACATAATCATAATTATCGGTAAACACAGCTCTTAATTGGACATCTTTATTTGGCAAAACATCTGTAAATGACAATGTACCATTTGAATTAATGGCAACTTTATAATAATTATCATTTAAATCAGACACCAAATTACCAGCCAATATTTGATTAATTCTAATTCCTTCTATGCGATAAATATAGCCAGTAACATTATCAATAATAAAACTTTGAACTAATGCACTAGAATAATAATCTGTTTTATCAAAATTCGAAATACCATATTCGTCATAAACCAAACCTACTGGTCTAATTGTAACATATTCATTTTTAACCTGTTCTTCATCAACATAATCATAATAGCCAGATTTTTCCACCGGAATAACAAATTGCAGATATGTTAATTTTTCAGCCACATATACTTTATTAATTTGTGCAGGTATTTCATCTTGAGTAATTTCGGTTTGATCAGTAATTAAATTCCCTTTAGAATCGTAAACACTAGTTGTTTTTGCTGTATTTTTAATAAAAGTTACTTTTTCAATGGAATCATTATTATATTCAACATTTCCATTCTCGTAATTAGCAGTTGTTTTATAAAGATAATATTTGTTTTCTACATTTTCATCGAGCATAATATCTGCTGGGAAAAGATTTGCCATTGGTGTAATATTTTCTGTCTTAATATTTTTCACAGCTTTTTCTTTCTTAATACCGAAAGCAGTTACCCCCGAGACATCAACTGCCAAATCCTCAATATAATTTATTTTTAAGGGCTGCATATGATTTTCATTTTCCTGTGTGGGATTTTTAGTTTCAATATTACCACCATTACTGCAGGCAACTATTGTAAACATTAACAAACAGCAAAACAGTAAGGCCACTATTGAGTGTATTTTTTTCATATTACTCCTTAAATTTTAATATTTTAAGTATATTTATAAGAATTTTTTATGTCAATAAAAACCTAAATTGAAACGTCAATTTAAGATATGATTGGTGGGTAATGTGTGACTTAAATCCACAACTTCTCCACATAAAAGGGACACTATTCCACCTAGGTTAATTGTTTATCGATGTTAAATCTGTTATGTCTATTTTAATGCCCAAAAAATCTCTGGCAAAGAATATGTCAGTTAGCGCAAATTTTCCGTTCGTATTATTTACCTGTGGTGCACCGCGGGCGATTCGAACGCTCGACCTTCTGTTCCGTAGACAGACGCTCTATCCAGCTGAGCTAGCGGTGCATATCTTGCGAACAAAAGTATTATAACATAGTTCTTGACAAATGGCTACACTTTTTATAAAATATTTTTTGTTCATGGGGGTGTAGCTCAGTGGCTAGAGCACCTGCCCTGCAAGCAGGGGGTCAGCGGTTCAAATCCGCTCACCTCCACCAAGAACCAAAAGACGCGATTGGCGTCTTTTTTTGTACAAAAATTTTTGGATACCCATTGCATTCGGGGCAGTGGTTCACTATAATAAAAACATGGGGTTCGTCACTGATTATTTCAAATCAAAAACCATGGCAGAAGATTTACAAAAAGCCGCCCATGGTAACCAAAACAACATTGAATATTTGAACCAAGAAATGGTGTGCGCGATGTTGCGTTGGCAACAATGGTTTGAAAATCCGTATGTCGACCATAAAGCCATAAAATTACGTCAACCAACCAAAACCGATTTTGATCATTACCGCCAAGCAGTTTTACAACTGCTTTCCCAGTGTGAACAGCACCAAGGCGTAATGATACCGAAAATTAACGAACTTTTAATTACTAACGCTAACAATTTAATTGCACCAGGACCAGACTTTAATGAACGCTTGATTACGTTAATCACCATGGGTGCGTGTGAATACCATGGTTTTAACGCTGCCTTCACCGATAGTATTAAACAACACGGATTAAACCCGCAAGCCAAATTTCTAACGCAGAAGCAACTTGAGCCCATCCAAAACATTCTTCATCGTATCGGTCAAAAGCAGGGCTTAGGTCTAACAGAACGCGACCAAAATGTGGTTTACGTTACCACAAATCCTTATGCGGCGTATCTGCATGCCAAAACATCACCCGAATGGTTTTATTATCTTTGCGCTGGGTACATGCATGATTATGAACAATCCCGCGCGCATATCTTAAATTTTAGTGGCCAAGAAAAACTGACACCGCATGACCGTACGATACTGGTTGAATTTTTCGAAAAATGGTGGGCCAAATTAAACAACGACAAATTAAAAATTGCCATGATGCCGATGTTCCGCGATAAAACCATGTTACAAAACCGATTGAATTTTAACCTGCGTTTTTTACACAAATTTGGTTACGAAAAATCAATCAAGAAATTTCTGGACTGCGATATGTATTTTGAATACGAACATATTTACGACCAACCCATCCAACCGAAATGGTTGCAAATTATTGACATTCCTAACCAAGCCACCCACCAACAAAAATTAACACAACTGCAAAATTCTTTTGCCAATACCAATTTGAAAAAATCAATCCAAACAGTGGATACCCAAGTTACCATTGCTTAAATCATAGAGTAGGGCATAAAAAAAGCACCCCGCGTTGGAGTGCTTTTTGTTTGCGTGTTTGTACGGCTTATTTACCGTATTTTTGTTGCCAAGCTTCATTGGTAATTTTACGCATATACTTGATGGTTTCAACAGGGAATTGACCCATTGCGGTTTCTTCCGAAGTCATAACTGCATCAGTACCATCGTAAACAGCGTTCGCTACGTCAGTAGTTTCAGCACGGCTTGGACGTGGTTTTTGCATCATGTTCAACATCATTTCAGTAGCAACGATAACAAATTTATTTGCTTCGTTACATTTTTTAATCATTGATTTTTGAACAGTTGGCAATTTTTCGATTGGATATTCAACACCCAAATCGCCACGAGCGACCATTAAACCATCAGCTTCGGCAATAATTTCGTCCAAGTTTTGAACAGCTTGCACACTTTCAATTTTGGCGATAATTTTAATATCCTTACCAACGATTTCGCGCATTTCTTTAATATCTTGCGCACGATTAACAAAAGAAGCGAAAACGAAGTCAACTTTTTGTTCAACACCGAATTTCAAATCTTCAATGTCTTCTGGGCGTAAGAATTGTAAATGAACATCAACACCAGGGACAGCCATACTCTTATGGTTAGCCATTTTTCCACCAACTTCAACATCCAAGACAATTTCTTTGTCTTTAACTTCTTTAACTTTGGTTACAATTAAACCATTGCAGATTAAAACAGTGTCACCTTTCTTAACATATTTGTACAAATCATGATGAGAAATAGAAACACCTTGTTGGTTACCCATACGTTCATCGCAATACAACGAGAATGTATCACCAGCGTTAACGGTAATTTCACCGTTTTCAAAATCGCGCAAACGAATATCTGGGCCTTTGGTATCCAAAGCGATTTTAATATCCTTATTGTATTTTTTGTTTACTTCGCGAACTAATGCGAATTTGCGTCCATGTTCTTCATGGGTGCCATGGCTGAAATTACAACGGGCAATCGACATGCCAGCGTCAGCCAATGCTTTGATTGTTTCTTCTGTTTCGGAAGCAGGTCCGATAGTACAGACAATCTTGATTTCTTTTTGATGATTGCTTTCCATAAGTCAAATTATAAAATAATTTGCATAATTTGGTCAATCGTTTTCTCTAAATCAACATTGTTAATCACATAATCATAATACTTAGCATCTAAAATACATTTATCATAATCATGTAAGCGTCTTTCGATATCTTCCGGTTTATCACCACGGCCGATTAAACGCTTTTCAATTTCTTTTTTATCCGCGGTAATAAAAATTGTTGTAACATTTTCAAAACGCGATTTCAAGGCACGTACACCCACGATATCACAATCTTTCAACGGAATTTTATTGGCGTTAAAAAGTTCCAAAATGTAGCGTTCACTCATGCCGCGTTTTTCGCCGTGGCGCACAGTGTGTTCAAAAATATCACCACTTGCTACCATACGGTCAAATTCATCATTACTTACAAAGTGGTAGGGGTTACCTTCACTTTCATACGGGCGCATCGCACGCGTTGCCACAGAAACCAATTTTCCAAAACGTTCAGGGTAGCGTTGCATCAAAGTTTTAATAATTGTATCTTTGCCCGCACCACTGGGACCTTCAATCACGACAATACGGTTGGCTGTTGTTTTTTCCATAACCTAGCTTATATCAACAAAACAAAATAGTCAAAATGATTGAAACCCAATTTTCTTGGCTAAAATAAGAATACAATTTTAACGCGGAGTAAAAAAAATATTTTACGCTAACAACCACACTAGTTATTATCATAAAATATTTTTTGTCTTATTATAGGCTGTAAGTATGTAAATAACTTTTTAATAGTTTCTACTTAACATTTCGTGAATTTTGGTTGGTAAATCCGCAATTTTGACACGGACTTGTTCCATAGCGTCACGGTCACGAATGGTCACACTGTTATCTTCCAAACTGTCATAGTCCACGGTAATGCAAAGTGGGGTACCGATTTCGTCTTGACGGCGGTAGCGTTTACCAATAGAACCCGCGTCATCGTAAGTAGCCGTGAATGTTTGTTGTAAGTCGCGGTATAACTTGGTCGCGGTTTCGGTTAAGCCTTTCTTTTGTAATGGCAAAACGCAAATTTGATACGGTGCCAAGTTGGATTTTAATTTCAAAACTACACGGGTGTCGCCGTCCGCCAAAGTTTCGGTACGGTAAGCATCGCACAAAATCGCCAAAAACAAACGTTCCACGCCTTGTGAACTTTCCACGACCGTGGGAATGTATTTTTCGTTGGTCATCGGGTCCAAATATTCCATTGATTTTTTGGACAAGTTTTGGTGGTTGGTTAAATCGTGTACACCGCGGTGGTGGGTACCGTTCAATTCGCCCCAACCAAACGGGAATTTATATTCCATATCACAGGCGGCTTTCGCATAGAAAACCAATTTTTCATGGTCATGGAAGCGTAAATTTTCCGCACGTACGCCCAAAACTTTGGTAATAAAATTCCAAATTTTTTGTTTGTATTTTTCGTACAGTGCCATGGATTGTTCCGCGTGACAGAACAATTGGTGTTCCATTTGCTCAAATTCGACGGTACGGAAAATAAAGTTACCTGGGGTGATTTCATTACGGAACGCTTTACCAATTTGACCAATACCGAAAGGTACTTTCAAACGCATACTGCGTTGGACGTTTTGAAAGTTGATGTATTCGCTTTGCGCGGTTTCTGGACGTAAGAAAATTTGGTCGGAGTTGTCTTTTGTAACACCGCGGTGGGTTTCAAACATTAAGTTAAATTGACGAATTGGCGTCCAATTGCACTTACCGCAATTCGGGCATACCAAGTGGTGTTGGTTGATATAATCTTCCAATGCTTGGTTTGTCCAGCCGTCCGCGTTAATGTTGGCGTCGCTGCTTTCAATTAATTTGTCGGCGCGGGTACGCGTTTTACATTCTTTGCAATCCATTAACGGGTCGGAAAATCCGCTGACGTGACCACTGGCCACCCAAACATTGCGGTTCATTAAAATACCGCCGTCCAAACCAACACTGTTGTCATTAGTAGTAACAAATTCGCGCCACCATAATTGTTTAATGTGGTTCTTTAATTCCACACCTAATGGACCATAGTCCCAAGTGTTGGCTAAGCCGTCGTAAATATCTGAACCGGGGAAAACAAAGCCACGGCTTTTGCAAAGTGTAATAATATTTTCAATTGATGGGGTAGTTGATTCTGCCATAATTTGCTCCTTATTTTTTCTTCAAAACGGTAATACCGTGCATATATTTGTGTAAAGCCACTGGAATGTTGACACTGCCGTCTGGGTTTTGGTATTGTTCCAAAATCGCAGGCAACACTCGTGAAGTGGCTAAGCCTGAACCGTTCAAGGTGTGTAACAATACAGTTTTGCCGTCCGCATCTTTGGTACGAATATTCGCGCGGCGGGCTTGATAGTCGGTCGCATTAGAAACAGACGAAACTTCTTTATAACCTTTCATTGATGGAATGTAAACTTCCAAATCGTAGGTTTTTGCCATACTAGCGGAACAGTCACCTGCCGCCAAAGCCGTGGTTTGGAAATGCAAACCCAAACCTTCCAACAATTTTTGACCGTTGCGTACCAATTCTTCAAAGATTTGCGTGCTTTGGTCCGCAAAGCAGTACGCGAACATTTCTACTTTGTTGAATTGGTAACCACGAATCATGCCACGTTCGTCCGTACGATACGAACCCGCTTCTTTACGGTAGCAGGGGGTATAACTGAAATAACGAATTGGCAATTGTTTGGGGTCAATAATTTCGTCGCGATGTAAGTTTAACAAAGCCGTTTCCGCGGTCGGCAACATGAATTTGCTTTTCTTCGGGTCTTTGTCAAAGTCGGTGACGAACACGTCGTTAATAAACTTCGGGAATTGACCCGCGGCAAAACCGCTTTGATAGTTCAACAAATGCGGTGGCAAAATAAATTTGTAGCCGTTCGCAATGTGAAAGTCGATGAAATAATTTAACAACGCCCATTCCAACAATGCACCCGCGCCAGTATAAACCCAAGTCTTGGCTCCGCTTAATTTTGCGCCACGTTCATAATCAATCAAGCCCAAATTAGTTGCCAAAGTGACATGGTCTTGCCATTTGAAATCGAATTCTGGCTTTTTACCAAAAGTCGCAATCACGCGGTTGTTTTCTTTACCGCCCTCCACAACTTCGGGCAGTGGAATGTTCGGTAATGGTGCCAACACATCAAAAATCTTTTGTTCCAAAGTGGCCAGTTCTTGGTCGCCATGGGTAATCTTATCGCCAATGGCTTTCATTTCGGCGATTTGTTTAGAAGCGTCTTTACCTTCTTTTTTTAATTTTGCAATCATCGCACTGTTTTCGTTACGTTTTTGGCGACGGGCTTCATTGTTTTGAATTAAGTTGCGACGCGTATTATCTAACGCAATGACCGCACTAAAATCAACTTGGCAACCTCTTTTCGCCAATTGTGCTTTGACCCAATCAGGGTTACTACGGATTAAGTTAATATCTAGCATAACCCTATTATAATGAGTTTTGCTTTTGACTGCAATGTTTTTAGTTAGAATGTCGGAGTTTCGGAATCTTCGCTGTTACCAGCAATAATGGTTTTAATTTGGTCTTTTAATTCTTCTTCGTTAAATTCTGCGCGTTCGTTTGACCATGTGTACGTGATTTTATATGCTGGCGAAATTTCAAATTGGTCAAACTTCAAACCGTCCATATAAGCTAACATTTTAATGGTGGGTTTCAAAAAACGACGACAACGATCTGGCAGGTTAGTGACGTATTTTTCGGACAACGAAATTTCGTACGGTTTGCCTTTATTGTCTTGGGTAATAATTAACGCTTTTTTGAACTTAAATATTTCAGTGTTACAAATTGACAAATGAATTTGGTCAATATCTTTTTGTTCTGCGCGGGAAAGTTGTAACATCATAGTGGGCTTAACTTTGGCAAGTTCCAATTTAATTAATGGGTCCAAAGAATTGTTGCCGATTTCGGTCGTAAAACGTGCCGAAATATTAGGAAACAAATGGTCAACATCGTCTGGTTCAAATTCCGAAGAGCCAATCACGACTTCGTAAGTTTTACGAATTTTATTACTTAACTTTGCCATTTCGCGTTGCGTAATGTCATAAAAAAACAAATTAGTAAAAATGTAAGCGCGTTGCAAACTGTTACGCACAATGGTGTGATTAGTTTCACAAACAATTTTTCCGTCTTCTAAAACAGTAAAGCAACGGTTAATTGCTTCGGCGCTGGCATAATTCATTATCCCAACCTCACTGGTAAGACTAAGAACAAATAGTCGCCACGTTTAGCACTGGTTACTACGCAAGGTGCCAACGGAGTAGTGAACGATAATTTTACAAACTCGTCAGTAATGGTATTCAAAGCATCAAACATATATTTGCTGTTAAAAGCAATTTTAATACTGGTTCCGTCCAAATTGGCAGGTACGCGTTCGTTGATTTGACCCATGTCGTTGTTAGCGTATAATTCCAAACTCTTATCGCCTGTGGTCAATGTTAATAAGTTAATTTTGTTAGAACCTGATAACAAACCCGCACGACCCACGGCCGCCAATAATGGTGCTGTTTCTACAACCACGTTGCAATTAAATTCGGTCGGAATAATTTGACGATAGTTGACGAAATCACCGTCAATCAAACGTGAAGCAAACACGGTACTGCCAAAAGCAATTTGTACAAACTTTTTGTCAACAACTAAACCGATTTCTTCTTTGTCATCGGTCAACATACGACGCATTTCTTCCAAAGCACGGCCAGGGATAATCAACTTTGCCGAACCAGCTGGACGAACCAACGGTTTTACGATTTTAGCCAAACGGTAACCGTCCAACGCCACCGCGGTCAAAGTGTTACTGCTTTCGTCAACATCAAACAAAGCACCGCGCAAAACTGGACGCGCGTTGTCTTGGGCGGTAAATGGCGTCGTTTTGTTAATTACTTCGCGTAAGTCCGCGCCTTTCAAAAAGAACAATGGTTTCGCATCAAGGTTAATTAAATCTGGATATTCATTGATTGGCATGCAAGAAAAGTTACCGTCGTTGCCTTCGCCGTGTTCAATGACAGCGGCAATTTCCGAACTGGTAAAAGTAATTTGTCCTTGTCCAATTTTAGCAATATATTCGCCAAACAATTTACCCGGTAATAAAACCGCGCCTTCTTGTTTAACATCGGCATGAATTGTTTTACGAATATACAATTCCAAATCTGTCGCGAAGAAAGTTACTTCATTTCCTTTGGCTTCAATTTTAATACCTTCCAAAATCGGATTGACCGTTTTGCTGTTCGTACCGTGGGCAACAATGGCAACCGCGGCCTTTAAATCTTCTCCATCACAAATAAATTTCATACTAATATTATACCGAAATTAGCGGGTACTGTCTAATATTTTAATGAATTTCAAAATTTACAAATTGCGCGTGGCGGGGTATAATATCGCGATGAAAGCCTTAATTGCAATGAGTGGTGGTGTCGATTCCAGTGTGTCGGCTTTGTTGACCAAAGAAAAAGGTTTGGATTGTATCGGCTGTACCATGAAACTGTATCATAATGAAGACGCCAATGTCAGCAGTGAAAAAACTTGTTGCAGTTTAGACGATGTCAACGACGCGCGCAGTGTGGCAAACCGTTTGGGAATGCCTTATTACGTGTTTAATTTTACCGATGATTTCCGCGAGAAAGTCATTAACAAATTTATTGCTTGTTATGAACGTGGCATTACTCCGAACCCGTGCATTGACTGTAATCGTTACATGAAATTTGATAAACTTTATGAACGTGCCAAAGTTTTGGGGTGCGATTACATAGTAACGGGTCATTATGCGCGCATCGAAAAAATTGGCGAACAATATTATTTGAAAAAAGCGTTGGATTTGACCAAAGACCAAAGTTACGTTTTGTACAATTTAACCGCCGAACAATTAGCGCATACCATGTTTCCGTTGGGTGAATTAAAGAAAACCCAAGTTCGCGAAATTGCGCGTGCGCATGGTTTTGTCAACGCGGACAAACACGAAAGCCAAGATATCTGTTTTGTGCCGAACGGCGATTATGCCCAAGTTATACAGCACCATACGGGTAAAACATATCCTACGGGAAACTTTGTGGATAAAAACGGTAAAGTTTTAGGTCAACATCGTGGCATTATTCATTATACCGTAGGTCAGCGTAAAGGGCTGGCGATTTCCGCGGATAAGCGTTTATATGTTTGTTCCATTTGTCCAGAAAATAACACGGTTTGCTTGTGTGATCGTGACGAATTATTGCAACCCGAAGCCCGCGCTGTTGAGTTCCATTGGATTAACGGGACACCCGCGCAAAGCAAATTTGCTTGTAGTGTGAAAATTCGTTATAACCAAAAGGAACAACCCGCGACCGTGGAAGTCATCAAACCCGATGAAATTCGGATTGTTTTTGACCAACCGCAACGCGCGATTACCCCAGGGCAAGCGGCGGTTTTATACCAAGGCGACATTGTGTTAGGTGGCGGAATTTTGGTAAGGGGTTAATTATTTGATAAATTCAAGGAGGGCCTTTTTCTTGTCGTCGGACAGGGATTTGAATTTTTCAAGGATGGCCATGTCGCTTTCGTAATTGGCAGGGGCGGGATAAAAGAACTTGGCGGCGGAACAGTTGCATTCTTCTAAAATGCGGAAAAAGACTTCCATGCTGGGTAGGAAATCTTTTTTAGTTTCTAAACGGTTGATATAACTTTCGTGCATGTCAATGTTGAGCGATAACTTACGGGCGGACAGTTTGGCGTCATTGCGAATCGTGTTAATTTTGCGGATAATTTCTGCTTTGTCCATCACTTTATTATAAATTATCGACCAGACAAATATCATTGAACCCTCGGTGGCAATCTTTAATAGATTTCAATATTATATTGAAATATACTCAATATTTTGTTGCTTTTATCGAATTGTATGTGTACAATTTTAGCAGATTTTAACAATTACAAAGGAGAAATATGTCACAGGGGTTTATTTATTTGATGTTAACCGTAACTGCAACGGTTTTAGTTTTGAGTTTGGCATTATTTTTTAGGTCAAGGCGCAAAGGTAATAGTTTTTTTGTTTATTTTTTGGTACCGATTTGCTTTGCATTGGCAGTGGTATGTTATACATATTTTGGTTTGATGGATTTATTGGCGTACCAAGAAAAGGCCAATGAAGCGCGTAAAGAATTGTTTAACTTTGTAAATGATTACGAATATTATTTGGAATGCTATGGTAATGCTTTAGAACAATATGACGCCTTAGACGACAGTGTAAAAAATGGCTATGGTTCTGGCTGGAACTTAGAACCAACTTTGAATGCAAAACGTTTAACACATCCAACGTATGCGCGTGATACCTTTATCAGTTACTTTCAAAGAGCATACATTAATTATTCGGGGTATTCGAGTGGTGGGTCTCCGTATGAATTTAATTATCGTGATGCACCCCACAGCGCGTTTAATAGAATTTATATTTACGTTTATTCTTTTAGTAAATCTAGTGGTTATTATGGTGGTGAAAATAAACCCGCTGACTTTGAAACAACTACTGAATACGATAATTGTACGACGAATTTAGAAATTTTGAAGAAACACCTTGCGTTAGACGACCTTAACGCCTTGTTTGGTAGAAGTAATAATATTGGTGAATATTACGGAACATTCGGTAGTGTAGTGGAATGCATAATTGCATTCGTTTATGCGGGTGGTATTTGCTTGTTTGATTGGATTGTGATGATTTATGTCGGCGTAAGAAAAAATAAAAATGAACCCGAACAAGCGACCACAAACTCAGTTCAGGAAATTGCTGTACAACCAACACCGGTACAGGCGGTAACAGTTGATGTTGAACCTGAACCAGTTGTTGAGCCGGAACCTGTGGATTATTTTGCCGTTTGGCAAGATAAAATGAGTGACGAAGAAAAGCAACCATATATTACTGCAGCAATTAAATTTTGGTATCAATCTTGGCTGAAAGAACCGAACATGCCGCGTCAAGAGCGAATTTTGAAACAATATGCGTTGAGCAACAATGAGTTTTATTTAACCGATTTGACCGAAGAGGAAAAACAAGTTGTTTTGAAGCAAGCTTGTTTGGATTTTGTTAAAGAGAAAGAAAACCCGAACAGCACGACTATGAATACAACGCAAGAGCATGTTACCGAGAGCCAAAATTCACAGACGTCGGAAAGCAACGACCAAGCCCCCAAAGCACGCAAGCGTGGTAAATATTTTTATATTGATTTGCGCGGAGCGAATGACTACATGCCGGAACGTTTTTGGCAATGTAAATTGTGTGATGAGTTTTTAAGGTTACCCCAAAAATTACAATCCAAATACATGAAAAAGGTTGTGAAAAACATGGTAGACGACTTGAAAGATAAACCGGATGTTTCAATCGCGTATCTAGATAAGATTATGTCGAGTGGTTATTCTGTTGCGCAATTAAATGATGAAGACAAGAGAAAAGCCATCGTTGAAGTTAATATGTTAACATATAAACGTCATGTCAGAGATATTGAATATAACAAATCGCCACGCCATCGTGTTGAAGTTATCGAAAAATTGTTGTGGTGGTTGGGATTGGCTTGTCTTTTAATCCTCCCGGTTGGCATTGTGTTGAAAATTGAAAGTATCGGGTATGCGGCAGGTGCCGCACCTGTTTTCGCGATACTTGCATTTACCGTAAACGGCTTTAAGTTCAAATGGTGTAAAAAATGTGGACATAAAATGTTGTTGACTAGGACAGATTCGGCTAATGAAAGGCTTGGCTTTAATCGTGAAATGTTGGCGGACGCAACATCTTATGCGGATGTAGCGAATTCAGTGCAAACCATTCACGACGAAACAGCACACTTTGTCTGTACGCGCTGTGGTTATCGCAGTGAAGTAACTTTTAAGGGTGTTAAAAAATATTAGTCCGGAATTATTTCGCGCTTGGCGCGGTTTTCCGCGGCGATTTCGTTCAAAATTTGTGCGAAGGCTTCAATCCCAATTTCTTCAATGTGACCACTTTGGTTGGCACCTAAAACTTCGCCCGAACCACGAATTTCCAAATCACGCATGGCAATGTTAAACCCAGCGCCGGTGGAATAGAAATTTTTAATCGCGTTGATGCGTTCCATGGCTTCGTCCGCCACATAATCTGCATGCGGGTAAGTTAAGTACGCATAGGCTTGGGTAGTGCTGCGACCGACACGACCGCGTAATTGGTGCATTTGGGCTAAACCTAATTTATCCGCGCCAATCACAAACAAAGTATTTGCGGTGGTCAAATCAATGCCATTTTCCAAAATTGTCGAAGCCACAATGATATCAATTTCATGTTCGTAAACCGCAGTAATTGTGCGTTCAATTTGGGTGGTCGGCATTTGACCATGCACATAGCCAACTTTGTTTGGATAGCGGACCGCAATTTTGGCGGCAAATTCTGCCATGTCGCGTACCGTATTATATATAATGATGACTTGTCCGCCACGTTCAAGTTCGTTGTCAATGGCTTCCCATAATAATTCCCAACTAAATTCACCCACTTTGGTTATGACGGGTAAACGGTCTTTGGGCGGAGTTGTAATGACCGAAATGTCGCGCAGTCCCATTAACGACAAATTTAAGGTGCGCGGAATTGGTGTGGCTGACAAAGTAAGCACATCAATATTGGGTGTCAGTTTTTTGATTTTTTCTTTGGCTTCCACGCCGAAGCGTTGCTCCTCGTCCAAAATTAACAAACCCAAATGATGAAAGTTTTCTTTGGTTAAAGATAACAATTTGTGCGTGCCAATGATGATGTCAATTTTGCCGTCGCGTAAATCTTGCAGCGTTTGGGCTTGCTGTTTGGCGGTCACAAAGCGGTTAAAAACTGCAACACGAATGCCAAATTGTTCAAAACGGGTTTTGGCGTTTTTGTAATGTTGTACTGATAAAATTGTGGTCGGACAAAGCAGTACCACTTGATAACCATTCATGACCGCGGCAAATGCCGTGCGGAAAGCGACTTCGGTTTTACCGTAACCTACATCGCCACAAACCAATCTGTCCATTAACTTGGGACTGGTTAAGTCCGCGTAAATGTCGTTCAAAACTTTGGTTTGGTCTTTGGTTAATTGGTGGTGAAAACTGTCCGCGAAAGCCTTGTTGTTGTCTTCAAAGATTTCGTATGGTGGACGCTTAATGGCCGCGCGTTGACGGTATAAATCGCTTAATTTGAACGAGAGTTCTTGTAATCGTCGCCGAACCCGTTGCTTCGCATTGGCGAAGTCTTGCCCTCCAATTTTGTGTAAACGGGTTGGTTCGCCCACATAGTTGGACAGCATGTCTACTTTATCTTTGGCAAGATAGACCATTGTGCCACCGTCATATTGCAAAGCAAAATATTCGGCAATGTGACCATCACCCAACAAGTCCAACTGTTTCATGCCCATGAAACGACCAATTCCGTGTAAAGAGTGTACGACACATTCGCCAACCAATGGCATGATAAATTCTTTTTTAGTTTTGGTTAAAAGTGTGCTGACGTCCGCGGTTTTACCCGGGTTAGCATCCGTCAAACTGTAAATTAACAAATCATCAATTTGGCAAGACAACGGAAAAGTTGACGGGATAATGTTGATATAACCTGGGAACGCCACACCTTTGGTAATGACAAAATCAATTTTTTTACTGCGTAAATAATTTTCTGCGGTTTTGGTGTTACCCACAAATAACAAAACAGTTTGATTTTTTACTGTGGCTAATTCGTCCGCAAGCAATGAAATCGCGCTGTTATAGTTGGGCAAAATGGCGGTCGGTGCGGTAACTTTGCTCCAATCGCGATCTGGACAAACTTTTTTCAAAATGTCTAACGCCAAAGAAAAACTTAAATCCGTTCCCAAATTGACCAAGGGTAATTTTTTAACAAACGCGCGAGTGTTGGCATCAATCAGACGTAAATCTTCAATCGTGTCGCCGTCAAACATGATACGCACAATTTGAGTTTGGTCGGCTAAGGTTACATCAATAATGTCGCCATGTGTAGTAACTTCCAAATCTTTGATGGCGGCTTTGACCGCGTCCATGGAAATATTTTGTCCAACGGTTAAAGTCATTTCACACCTGCGATGACGTCGTGTGCAATAGCAACCGCTTGGTCAATGGCGGTGTCAATAGTGGGGCGCACTGCGTCGGGAATTTTGGATAAAACATAGTTGGCGGTGTTGCCTTTGATGTCGGTCTGTGGTTTGGCGCCAATTTTAATTTTGACATAAGTTGTACTTTGCAAAAGTTCGCTGACCGATTTCAGCCCGTTATGTCCGCCCGCGCTACCGCTTTTTTTCAAACGTACCGTGCCGATGTCCAAATAAATGTCGTCCACAAAGACAATTACTTGTTCGGCGGGAATTTTGTATTTACGTGCTACCGCGACCACGGCTTGTCCAGATAAGTTCATGTAAGTCAAAGGTTTCAAGATAATAATCTTATTGCCATTTTCGTGGGTCATTGCCAACATCTGGTTGCCTTTCTTGGTAAAAGGTTGGGGGTCAGCAAAACGTTCGGCAGCCTTGAAACCCAAGTTGTGCCAAGTTTCAAAATACTTACCTTCGGGGTTGCCTAAACCAACGACCAAAAAAGTTTTCATGATAAAAAATAAATTACCACGCCAAGCGATTTTTTTCAAGTAATTTGGGCGGGTGGAGTAAAATTGGTCAAAAATTTTGTGTTGGGGTCTTGAAATTGTAAACAACCTTAATATATATTAGAAATGAAAATGTGGAAGAAAAAGTATCTTGTTAAAATTAAAGCGCCATACCGTTTTAATCCAGTAGGAAATCGTGACGGTCAACCTTCTAAACTGCACAATCTATATATAGACAGTCATGATTTCACAATCAATCCAGTTTTAATGCAACAAATTGGTTTTGAAAATTGTTCTGAAACCACACCCGAAGGCAAAGCGTTATGGCTTTATATGCGCTTGTGTCAATTATTAAAGTTCGACGAAAAGACTTTCTTTAACGAAGAAGAGCACAACCCAAATGTAGACTTGGAAGACAGTTTCAAAATCGTGGATAAAGTAACCGCGGAAACTCCGGTTAGTTGTTTCAACTTTACCCGTATCGCTACCAAACTGTTAAACCAAATCACTGGTGTTAAAGCCGTTATGATTATGGTGGGTAATATTAAAGGTCATCTGCGTTTTGGCTTTTATACTGACAACATTACAGTGGACTGTGAAGCGACCACGACCATTAATCATATGAACGATATGGCGCGGGTGAAATTAGGCCTTATGCCACAGGGGCTACTCTTCTTACATGGCAAATGTCACGAAGCCGACCTGATGCAAAAAGTCATCGGTCCTATGTTGGCTCCACAACGCGAATTACAACAATATTTGACTAAGTTGCGTCAAATACCAACAAACGCGCAAATGTCGTATTTACCAACTACGATTAAATATTTCAAACAATACGGAGTAGACGGCAATTCCGCGGTACAGGCTTTATTAGATAATAACCGCAACCATGTTGAAATAGCTTATCAATTATTGCGTGTCGGTATGGTACAAAACAACAAAGTTGACCCGCAATTGTTAGTTCGTTCTTGCCAAGATATTCGTCGCATTGATTTGAACCAAATGCAAATTTACCCGTTACCTGCGGACGAACTCATGCTGAATTTGCAAAGTGGTAAAATGGTTTTTGTTGATGAAACCAACGCGGATTCGCAAGAGGAATTGGCATACAAGCGCCATTTATGTGAAAGTTTTGTGTACGGACTTAAAGCACCAACGCAAGAGTTGGAACGCTAAATAAAACACACGGAACCGTTGACAAAGCGGCGGGGGGTATGTTATCTTAATGCTAAGAATTTAATAGCCGAAGAAAGCAAGTGGCGCACGCGTAAATCTTGCCGAGGTGAATTATCAAACCGTAATCTGCTATTATGTTCCTTAAAAGGAGGTTTAATGGCAGTTAAAGCAAAACAAAGTAATTCCAATTTCCAAAGCAAAATTGCAACGGTTAAGGAAATTGAAGGTAAACTGAAAAATGCGAAGAGTGTCGTGTTCGTGAACTATCAAGGTTTGAACACCCAAGAAGATGCGGACTTGCGCCGTAAATTCCGTGACGCTGATGTGCAATATCATGTTTACAAAAATAACTTAGTGCGCATCGCTTTGAACAATTTAGGAATTACGGAATTGGACGACAAATTGAATGGTACTTTGTCAATCGCTTTCTCAAATGGCGATGAAGTCAGTGCCGCCAAAATTATCAAAGAAGAAAAATTCAAAGATAAAATGGCGTTCCAATTCGGTTTGATTGGCAACCAAGTCTTGTCGAAAGACGAAGTTGTTCGTTTGGCAACAATGCCGAACAAGGAAACTTTGATCGCTCAATTGATGGGCTTGATCAACAGTGGTGCACGTGGAATTGCTACCGTTATCAATGCGGTGCCGCGTAACTTGGCAATGGTAATTAACGCTGCAAATAAATAAGCGTTACCAACCAGTTCAAATGCAAAAAACAAAAATCAAAAAAAATAAAAAATTAAAAGGAAAATTAAAAAATTATGAATACTCAAGAATTAGTAGAAGAAATCGCAAAATTAACATTAACTGAAGCTGCCGACTTGGTTAAAGCTTTGGAAGAAAAATTCGGCGTTAGCGCAGCCGCAATGAGCGTTGCTGCTGCTCCTGTCGCTGGTGCTGCTGCCGCTGCTGATGCTCCGGCTGCTAAGACCGACTATGAAATCTTCTTGAAAGACGCTGGTGCGAACAAAATCAACGTTATCAAGGTTGTTAAAGAAATCACTGGTTTGGGCTTGGGCGATGCTAAAGCAATCGTTGATGGCGCTCCAAAAACCATCAAGGACAAAGTTCCAGCTGAAGATGCTAAGAAATTCGAAGCTCAATTGAAAGAAGCTGGCGCTACCGTTGAATTGAAATAATTTCAACTACGCTTGAAACAAAAAAGACTGCCTGCGGGCGGTCTTTTTTTTATGTCATTTTTATTAATACAGTATTATAACATCATATCAACAAATTACCTAATTTTTCTTGTAAACGTTGGCGGGCTATGTTAAAATGTAATGATAACAAAAGGAGGTTTATCAAATGAAAAAATCAACACAGGTTTTGGAAAAAGTTTTCGACATTTTGGGCGAAATCATGGCAATCTTGACAATCCTACTTTATGCCGTATTGTACATTAACGCTAATTGGAGTTTTATTCCAGAAAATGTCTTGAATGTATTAAATGTGATTAAGGAATACGCGGCTTTGGCGGTCGTTGCCGTTGTTGGTTTTGAAGCTATGGTTAAACGCGGATTTATTTTCAAATTCTTGTTTTTAATCGTTTTAGGCTTCATCGTTGTAATGCAATTCTTCCCAGGAACAATCGAAAGCATTATTCACTAAGACAAGAAAGTTTTACAGCCCGCTTCGTGCGGGCTTTTTGTTGTTTGCAATAATTCTTTACAAAAGATAATAACTGTTGTATAATCATAAATATTGCCATAGGGGTGTCGCCAAGTGGTAAGGCAAGAGACTTTGACTCTCTCATTCGTAGGTTCGAATCCTGCTACCCCTTCCAAGCAATTCTGCATGCACAATAACCCTGTATTCGCCAGAGTTTTTAATGGTGAGTTGGCTATTGAACCAATTACGGACGATAATCGCCCACGGACGCAGAAAGAACTGCTGTGGCGATTATTTGTCGTCAAGTCGGTTATTCCTAAGTCCGAACTGATTAACATTAAGTTTATTAAAAAGTCGTGTAAGGTGTATCAAGATTTGAACCTACGAATGCGAGGGGCAGAACCAAACAATGATTAATCTCGTGTAAAAATACATTTTTATAATCAGTTAATAGATTGAGTTTAATGTTTACAATTTAATTCTTTGTTAGCAAATTAGTTTTCTTCTATATCCAAGATTTGTAGGTCAATTAAAATTTCAATGAATTGACTAATACAATTGAATAGTCTTGTTTTGCTGTATTTTTTGGTTTGAAACTGAAATAATTTAATACCTATTGATTCTGTACTAATGAACACATCTTCATTCTCATCAATAAGCAAATTAGTTTTTAAGAAATTTAAGAACTCCTTCGCAGAGTGAATCAAATGTGATTCGGTTGCAACCTTAATGTTGTAATTTTTACTATCAAGTAGGTTTTTAGTATCTTTACCTAGCATTTGTTCATTATTATAGGAATTTGATTCAAACAGGCTTATAACATAGGATTCAATGCTTGGATAACTCAATAGCAATAAACCATTTTGCTCATCAGATGTTGTTTGGGACTGTTTTAATTTTTCAAGTAATTTTGATACTTCTGATTGCCTATTGTTAATGGGGTCTCTATCGAATAGAATATACACTGGGTTATTTATTAAATCTAAATCTAACTTAACTGCAATTTCACTGTGCATTTTGTCATAAAAATCATCTATGTTTTTGACATCTATTAAATTGCTTGTTGGAGCACTTACGACCTTGATAATTGAATTCTTATCATAACCATGTAATTCACGAACAACTCCCTGATGTCGTGTTTGCTCTTTAATAGTATATCCTAGAATCTTATGGAAGATAGTCTCAACTATTTCTAATTCAGGGTGGTCGCCTTCTATAACAATTATAATTTCTCCGATGCGTTTTTCTTTTTTCAGTTTCATGCTTTATAGTTTGGTATTGCTCCGAATTTTCCACTCAAATACATTTTTTCGAGATTTTGAGCTTCTCGAGGGTTTTCATCGGAGAATCTTTCAATAAATGAACCCTCATTTGGCTCAAAATCTATTGTATAAATTTGGTCAGGTCTTAAAATTCTAGAATTCAACAAGTTTGTTGAATGGGAATTAAAAATTAACTGGCTATTCTTACTATTCAGCATAAAGTATTTTACAATAACTTCTTCTAACTTGTTATGGAAACCACTACTAAATTCGTCAATCAATAATATTGAATGGGTCTTAGTCGCATAAATAATAGAAGGTAATATATTTATCAATGTTTGATTTCCAAGAGATTCCATCTCTAATGGTAAATTTAAATCCATATCATGTCTTTTTAAGAATATAATAGGCTTGTCTACTTTTAAACCTACGTACAGTGTTCCATTTTTTTCTTTAACTTTACTAACCAAGTTGTCTTTACTTTTTGATACAAAAAAATCAAAATTTATGTGTTTTAATGTGCTATTAATTTCCTGTATGCTTTTTTCATCAAGTTTTTGAATCAGGTGAGAAATATTATTGTAAGAAATCGCTGTTCTTTCAAACGCATTTACATAAACAGAATTTCTTAAAAATTCCATAAATTTAATAATTTGTTTATTCTGAGCAAACACATCATTAAAATAACATTTTTTTAATAATAGAACCTTTTCAGTGAATTTTCCATCATAGTCTACACATTTATTTTCAATCAATATCTTTCCACTACGCAAATGCCTATCTACAAATGGTGTGTCATTTATAATAAGTTGTTCTAGGACAATATCACCATTTTTATCTGATTCGAATAAATAGGATATTTTATCCTTTGAAAACTTAAATTGATACTCTAAATGGATGTTTGCCTTTTTATCAAACAAACACCTATCAGAAAAATCCATTTGATAGTTGTCTTTAAACAGCATATCAAGAAGAGTTTTTATGGCTAAAATAAGAGTTGATTTTCCTGTAGCGTTTGGACCGACAATTAGTCCGCCTTTTAAAACTCCGTCAAAAGTGTTTGTGTCTTGTAATGATTGATACTTTGTAACTTCTAAATTGAATTCCCTTCGGTTTTTGAATGATTTGTAATTTTCTACAACAACTTTAGATAGCATAATTCACCCCTATATATTTATGTACAAATGTAAAAATAATACACAAAGCCCGCGATGTAAGTGTAAAAAATTTACACTATATTTTTATCATATAGCCATAGCGCTTGTCAAGTATCAATGCCTAAAAATTTATACAAATATGAAGGATTCAAAAATTATTTTTTCAATATAATTAAAGCCAAGCAATTCTGCACACACAATAACCCTGTATTCGCCAGAGTTTTGAATGGTGAGTTGGCTATTGAACCAATCACGTCAGATAACTGCCCGCGTTCACAACAAGAACTGCTGTGGCGATTATTTGTGGTGAAATCCGTTATCCATAAATCCGAACTGATTAACATAAATTCATCAAGAAATCTTGTCAGGCGTACCAGGCTTTGAACCTACGATGAATTATGCTAACTATTATCCTTAGATTTTTCTTTTATGCAATATTGACAAACTCGCAACAATAATTCAATTGGACCAAATAACGTAGAAATTGTGCACAAAATCAAATATAACATTTGATTGACTATAGACAAAGAATTCCAAGCATGAACCAAGTAACAAATTAGATAAAATGACATACAAAGCGACATCATCAACATATTAAAGAGTGTGCTGTTTTCAATAATTGAATTTTTATATTGTTTTATTTCTTTATATGGAATAAATTTATTGACATAACTTTTATCAAGATTTTTATCTTTAACAACTTTTATCATCAATTCATCTAAATCTGATTTGTTTTTTGTGCCAAGACCATTAGCATAAATTTGCTCAATAATATAATCAATGCTGTTCTTATATTTATTGTTAATTAATTTATAATTATGTTTTTCGCAGCCAATATGGATAGAAATTCCTTTTTCATCAGTAGTTTTTAAAACCCAAAAGTCTTTCTTCTCACACCTAACTGAACCGTAATATTTAAATAATTTATTAAACATAATGTTTGATTCAGCATAACTTTGTAATTTAATTAGAAATAATTTATTCTTTCGATTAATAATGAATGTATCATATAAATATTTCACAAATGGATAAAATCCTAAGTAAGTTAATATTAAGTGAAAATGAATATTCGGAGTTATAAAACACCCCAAAATTCCAGTAGATTCCACTAGCAGTGAACCAATAAAATCACAAACTGGTTTTATTTTGCTTTTGTATTTATAGCAAAATCCAAGTTCGTACATGCAACAAATTTCCATAAGCATATCCAACAGAAACAACAATAATAAAATTATATATACAATATCCATTAAAAAATTATAATGTAATTAATTACAAAATGGAATATGTCATATTTATATTGTGTGTGGATAATTTTGTGATATATTGCTTTATAATTTTATGGATAAAAACATTAACTATACTGAGAAAAAAAACATTGAACTAGTCAAAAATGAGCCTTTAAAGAGGCTTTCTAAAAAGAGGTATTATATTACGCCTATAATTAGTTTTGTGCTGATGATAGTACTTTCTTTATTTATTTACCATAATGATTCTCAATTAATTGTTGATT
>JAZLKE010000019.1:0-11866 GCA_045597505.1 Clostridia bacterium
TTATTTGTTACTTATTTATTATCTTTTGTTAATATAAAACATCCAGGCAATGGTTTTGATTTAACAGATAAAATTAAAGCATTGAATTTCATTCAAAAGAAAGAAGTAGAACATCATAAAGAAAAGATGATTGCAAATCCAATTGTAAGTTTGCCAACAGCAGAAAATTTCAATTTAACGGAGGATAAAATTAGACATTTATCTGAAATCATTGCCGAGATTAATAGTAGAACAGGTAAAAGTTATGATAATGATGTCGCAATTAAAGCAATGTTGCAAATTAAAGATCTGCTTAAAAAATCAGATAAATTAAAGCAAAGTGCTAAAAACAATACACAAAAAGACTTTGAGTTTTCATACTTTGACGATTTGGATGATGTATTAGTTGAGGGATTATCGCAAAACCAAGATTTCTTCTCATTATTATTAAATAATCCAGATATTAAGAAAGAAGTGATGGGAATTTTTGTTGGTGAAATTTATAAAGAATTAAGGAAAAATTGACATGTTTTAAATACACCAAATAGGGATAATTAAAGTATTTTCATCGATTGCTGTTAATGTGTCTTTCATACAAATAATTGCACCTTGACCAATTGCTGCATCGGATTTCTTAAGGACTTCAAAATTCTTGGTCATAGATGCTGTTGGATTGGAAGATTTCTTAATTTCAATTGGGTGTAAGTAGCCATTTGTTTCAATGATTAAGTCAATTTCTTTTTGGTCTTTATCTCTGAAGTAATACATCAATGGTTCTTTGCCAGAGTTTAAATATGATTTTCTAATTTCGGAAACAACAAAATTTTCAATGATGGCACCATTGATAGAACTGTTTTGTAAAATTTCTGCATTTGCATGCTTAGTTAAATAACAAACTAAACCCGTGTCGAAAAAATACATTTTAGGGGTTTTAACAACTCTTTTTAATAAATTATTAGAGTAGGGATGTAAAAAGAAGATAATTTCAGATTTTTCGAGTAAACTTAACCATCTTCGTGCAGTGTCATCTCTGACATCAACGTCAGTCGCGATTGAATGGATATTTAGTTCTTGACCAATACGACAAGCTACAGCGCGAATGAAATCTAAAAATTTGACATCATCTTTAACTGAAATTTCATCTTTAACATCTCGCGATAAATATGTTTGTAAATAACTTGAATAATAGATGTCGCGATTGGTATATTTACCACTAATCAGCCCTGGTAAGCCACCTTGCCAAATCCTTGTGAAAATACCATCAATGTCCGTTGGAGAAGTATTTACAATTCTAGTTTGTAATTTATCCAAAGATATTTCAAATGGTTGTAATTCGTTTTTAGAATATAATTCGTGTTGAGAAAGGGTGGTAAGATTGAGAATGGCAATTCTTCCAGCAAGACTTTCTTGGGCAAGGTTCATCAGTTTGTAACTTTGTGAACCAGTAAGCCAAAAACTACCTGGGACAGCTCCGTTATCGATAGCAATTTTAATGTATGAAAACAACTCTGGAGCATATTGAACTTCATCAATCAAAATTGGTGTTTTATGGATTTTCAAAAACATTTCTGGATCCGTTCGGGCTAAATTTCTTTCTTGTAAATCATCCAGTGTTACTCGATTTCTCGATGGGTCAATCTGCTGTAGCATAGTGCTTTTACCTACTTGTCTAGGTCCAGTAATTAGGATACAGGAATATTCTTTAGTAATACTTAAAACTACATTTTCCATATCTCGATTGATGTAATCCATAATTGCTCTCCTTTTATAATTCGGCCAAAATACGATACAATCGTATTATAGCCGAATTTTAGAAGAAGTCAATATAAATATGCCAATGGTCCGTATGAGGTTACGCGAAAAAAGTGGCGAAAGAAAAGTATTTCTAAACTGAGTAACTCTAACTAATAACAACTAGTTTCTGCTGACTTTTTCATGGTGAAATTAATTATTTATTGTAAATAAAAGGAGAAAAATATGAAACTATTCTGTCAAATTTCAGTGGAAATCGTGGTGATAGTTTTATCATTTGCATTTGTACTAAACAATAAAATATAATTAAGAAAGGAGTAAGAGAATATTAAAAAATGACAAAAGAAAAAATTGAAAGTAAAAAAGAATATATTCGTAATCAATTAGAAAACAAAAATGGTATTTATTCAATACTTTTGGTCAGATCGTTTTACTATATTTTAGATTGTTGCCGTAAAAATCAGGCTGATTGGTGTTATTCATATAATGCAACGGATTATGTAGTTGCTAGGTTTGCATATGCTGCAGTTCGTGATGGTAGAATGGATCATATGGGGCGTGATATTATTGGGCGGATTAAGAAAACTTTAATTGATATGGGGTATCTTGCTTTTAAAAAAGTTGATGATAAATGGCGAATTTATGTGATTAAAGAATTGGATTTTTTGGATAAACCGATTGAAGAATATGTCAAATGAAGCAAAATATTATGAGTTTTAGGATACATATTTTCTTCTTATCTAGTCAAGATTTACTAGTTTCTGTTGACTTTCTCGGGGGGGAATTCGATGTCAAAAGGTATTTGAACCTTGATGGTGGTGCGTTTAATAAACAATTAGCGACTGATGTAATGTTGTATGCGAAGTGGCAAAAAATCTAATCACAGTTGTGAATTTGCTGTATGTTAAAAAAGCCCGTGATGGGCTTTTTTGTTTGATGAAATGCAAAATTATTTGGTGGCGCTTTGTGTGTCGGTTGATGAAGAATTTGCGCTTTGTAAAAATTTAATTAATAAAGCGGGCAGCAAGGCGCTGTTTGGCATGGTTGAGCACTGAACTGAAACGGGGCTGAGTTGCGATAAAATTGCGGATTGCGGTTAAATGTTTCCAACACGGGCGCGCCAAAAATGTTGTTGCCACGGCTTAACAAAGCGTACAAAATTAACAAAATGGCGGTATTGTTAGCAAGGTTGATATTACAGTTGCGGGTGTAACACCCTAAAGCGATTAAAGCGACAATTAAATTGCAATTGTTCATAAAAACTCCTTTTTAATAAATTTTTCCGCGCGGGAAAAGTGGTTGTGTCAAGAAACTTTGGACTTCGTTGTATTGATTGTTTTCGGCGGTATTGATGGGAGCGTAGCCATAACACGGGATTAAAAGGTCGCTGACCGCGGTGACCCGAATCAAAGTTTTAATAGTAACATAATTCAAGGATAAAGTATCCGCGGTGGCGGTAGCACTGGTAAAGCCCAACGCACCTTCCGCAGTGATTGTGTACGGGAACGCAGTTGCGTCTGGAATGTACAGTACCAAGTTAATGTTTTTAGTCACGTCAGTATAGGTTTGAAACTGGGTATTGTTAGCATCGCTTAAAGTCACAGTTACGGGAATGGTTACGGTACCTGTCACACGGGCGTAGTGACTGTTGTTGCTGAGTGGCGTGATTGTAACGTTGGCAATTTGTGTTTCGGTGGCGTTGGCTTGGACAGTGGTGACGGTAAATGGGGCTGTCGCGGTAGGCGGAATGGTGCCGACCGGAATTTGCAGTTGGGTATCTTGCGTGACGACCATCGCGCTGTCCAAAACGCGAGGTACAGAAATCACGACACGGTTCATTTTGGTTTCTCCTTTTATGTGCTTTATTTATGCGATAAATATTTTTTGTGTGAATGAAGATAATAAAGCGATGAAAAAAATTATGTGGCGCATTGGGGCAATCATTTTGGCAACTGTTTTATTGGCGGGATTTTTCGCGGTGGTGTGGTTAGCCAGTACGCGCGCGACGGCTTATGTCAACGCGTTAAGTGCGGGCGAAACTTCGGCGCGTGGCATGTGTACCATGGACGTGGCTACGGGGCGAGTTTTATTTGCGCGTAATCCAGACGAAAAAATGGGTATGGCGTCCACAACTAAAGTGGTGACCGCGTTGACGGTGTTGGAAAACTGTCAAGATTTGGATACCAAAATTCGCGTAGCTGATGAAGCGATTGGTATTGAAGGTAGTAGTATTTATTTACAAAAAGGCGAAATGCTGACTGTGCGCGAATTGTTATATGGTTTAATGTTGCGTTCAGGAAATGATGCTGCCGTGGCGTTGGCATTGGCGGTCGCACCAACAGTGGCGGACTTTGCCGAACTCATGAACCAAACAGCACAAAAGTACGGCGCGCGTAATACCCACTTTGTTAATCCGCATGGTTTAGATGACCCAGAACATTACACGACTGCGCGCGATTTAGCAATGCTTAGTACGGTGGCGTTGCGCAATCCGACTTTTGTGGAAATTTGTTCGGCGACCGAAAAACGCATTGACGGGGTAGATATGCCACGTGTGTTAATCAATAAAAATAAGTTGTTAAAGTCGTTGGACGGTTGTATCGGTGTGAAGACTGGGTACACTAAAAAGACGGGGCGTTCTTTTGTCGGAGCGCGTGAAGTTGATGGTCAAAAGATTGTTTGTGTCGTGTTAAATTGTGGACCTATGTTCCCTGAAACCGCGCAATTGTTACGCGATGCCAACGAATTGTATCATAATAAAACAGTATTAACCGCGGAACAAACTTTCGTGGACAAAAATGGAATTAAGGCTTTGGCGTTAAAAGATTTTTGTTACCCATTGACAGAAAGTGAATTACAACAATTGGAAATTTGCGTTGTTGAAAATTCCGTGATTGTAAAATTACACGGCGAAACAATTTATCACGGCGACTGTGTCAGGTTGGGTGATAATCAATAAATCGTTTTGTCGGCTTTGGCTTTGTATTCTTGAAATAATTCAAGGCAGGCATCGCGGTCAATTTGAATCATGCGGTCTTTAATTTTTTGGTCCGAAATGGAAAGGTATTTGTAAAAAACTTCGTCACGGAAGCCGATTGCGTCGTTGTCGTGAATGCTGCAACCGTAATAAATTTTGTTAACGTTTGCCCAAAGGCAAGCACCCAAACACATTGGGCATGGTTCCGCGGTCGTGTAAATGTCCGCGCCCGACAAATCAAAACTGTTCAAATTTTTACAGGCGGCTTGAATGGCAGCGATTTCGCCGTGCCAAGTTGGGTCTAACGCGCTGACAACTTGGTTGTGACCCGAACCAATAATTTTTCCGTCTTTTACGACTACTGCGCCAAACGGTCCACCATGTCCCATGGCAATACCAAGTTCGGCTTCGTTAATCGCAAGTTTCATAAATGGATTCATTGGCAACTCCTAATGCGGTCATTGTAGCATGCTGACGGTAATTTGTCTTGTAAATTTTGAACTGGGTTACAGGTCGAAATTATCGCGGTCAAACAATGGTGAATCCAAAAACTCGGCAGCCGTCATGCCGAAACCGTCGGCAATCGCCAAGATGGTTTTCAAGTTGACGCCTTTGGCTTTGCCTTTCATAATGCTTTTTACGGTGTCGTGAGAAAGACATGAAGCATGTTCTAGGTCTACTTTGCGCATTTTGTTTTGGGTTAATAATTCATCGATTCTTGTTGCAACTGCTTGACTGACATTCATAGTTTACTCCTATGGGTTATATTTGACCTGTAAAGTGTAAACTTAACATTGAGTTATGTTTGGGTTAGATTTCGCCCAATTGGATTGACGGTCATCGAATATTTTGATAAAATTCTATGGGTTAAATTTAACCCATTGATAGGTAGTAAGCAAAAGTGAAAGTATTAAGTTTGTTTGACGGAATCGCTTGCGGGTTGTTGGCTCTGAAGAAAAGTAAAATAAATGTTGATTGCTATTTTGCTTCGGAAATTGAACCAAACGCAATTAGGGTGGCAAAAAAGAACAACCCTGAGATTATAGAAGTTGGAGATGTGTCAAAAATATCTTACAAAAATGGAATTTTATATACCGAAAACAATTCTTATAATGTTGGTCATATTGATTTAATTTGTGGTGGAAGTCCGTGTACGAATTTTTCTTCAATTGGACATGCAAATGGCATGAGTTCCGGAAATGTGAAAATTGTGTCTTTAGAGCAATATTTACAATTAAAATCTAAAAAAGTAGTTTTTGACGGACAGTCTTATTTGTATTGGGAATATTGTCGGCTATTAAAAGAAATTAAACCTGATTATTTTCTATTAGAAAATGTTGTAATGGCAAAGAAGTGGGAAAAAATTATAACAAATTCATTAGGTGTTGAACCGATTAAAATCAACAGTTCGCTTGTATCGGCTCAAAATCGACCACGGCTATATTGGACAAATATCAAAAATGTAAAAGAACCTAAAAATGAGTTTATTATATTAGATGATATTTTATGTGCAAATGCTGACACGAAAGATGTTTCGTACTGTCTAACGGTTAAACGTTGTTTTCCAAAGTTAATTGATAAATATGGTTATATTCCGGAAAAATTTAATGCATACAATGCTTCAAAAATAGCTGATAAAGCATGTGCCTTATCGCGTGGAAGCATGGTTACTTCATCGTGTGCAACATTGCTGTTTGTAAAAGTGGAAGATGGAGTTCACATCGTAGAAAACAATGTTTTAGACGGTAAATATAAAACGCAATTACAAGACGGAAGATATAATATTCGAAAACTTAATTTAACTGAAATAGAAAGATTACAAAATTTGCCCGACGGATATACAGGTTTGCCGAATTTAAGCGACCAAAAAAGGTCGGGTATGATAGGTAATGCATGGACAGTTAATGTAATTAGTCACATTTTTTCATATCTTTACGGGGGTGGAAATGACGATAAGAAAAATTGATTTTTCAAATCCGAATTTAGTAGATAGTTACATTAACATTCCAGAAAAAGAAATCTGTGAAATACACAATAAAATTGTTTTTGCGTATGAATCAAATTTGAAGAATTATGGTGTAAGAAAATTATGGAATGATAGTATTGCCACTATTTTAACAGAGGAATCAATTTCTTTGTTAGATGCAAAAGAGTTGCAATTGATTTTTCTATATAAATATCTTAATTGTTTTGTACATAAGGATTTAGTTTCAAAATTTGTTCAAAAGTATATACCAAATGCTGCTTTCGACCAGCAGGTAAGGCATTTGGGTTCTCAATATTTTTGGTATGTTTTGAATAAAGGTACAAAAGTTCCAAATACGAATATTACGGTTCCTAGTGGGTATAATTATTTAGTGTCGATTGATATACCTAATCCCAAAGCGGTAGCAGAGTCATTGAAAAGAACAGGGCGTTTGGCGGCAAGAAATTTTTCTGAATTGAAAATTGCTTATGGAAATAAGTGCGCTACTTGCGGAATTGAAGAAGGTAAAAAAGATACCCGAAATGAAGAAACAGTAATTTTACAGCAAGGACACATGAATCCAAGAAAGCCATTAACACTTGATAACACAATTCCACAATGCCAATATTGCAACCAAACATATAAAGATTATTTTGTTTTTAATGAATATGGTCGTGTTACGGCTGTTAATAACCCATTGATACTCTTAAAATCACCAAAAGATGTTCAAGATGAAATGATTAAAGTTTTGCTAAAAGAAAGACAAAATAATAATTAAATGTGGTGCGAACGAGAGGATTTGAACCTCCAAAAATGCGCTTCTGAGACGCACGCGTATGCCAGTTCCGCCACGCTCGCAAGTGGTATAGCATAAATCAATTTTTAGTATTTGTCAAAATCCGCGTTTATGTGTAAGTTATTACTGTGGTATTAAAACGCATTATGATGAATGGCTTTAAGTCGTTCGCCGACAAAATCGAAATTGATTTTGGCGCGGGCATTACTGGTATCGTGGGTCCGAACGGTTGCGGTAAAAGTAATGTCAGCGATGCGATTAAATGGGTTTTGGGGGAACAAAGCTATAAAGCCGTGCGCGGGGCTTCCATGCAGGACGTCATCTTTAAGGGGACGGCCAATCGTAAAATGCAATCGTACGCAGAAGTGGCGTTGGTTTTTGATAACCGCACCCATGTCTTTGAAATTGACGAAAGCGAAGTTACCATTTCGCGTAAGTTGTACCGTGATGGTGAAAGCGAGTATGCTTTGAACGGACAACCCACACGTTTGAAAGATATTAACAACTTATTACACGACAGTGGAATCGACCGTGATGGTTTGACGATTATCAGTCAAGGACAGGTCGCCGACTTGGTTTCGGCTAAGCCAGAAAACCGCCGTGGTATTTTTGAAGAAGCTGCGGGCATTGCAAAATTCCGCGCGCGCAAAGACGAAGCCGAACGTAAGTTGGACCGCACGACCCAAGAATTGGTACGTGTCAGTGATGTTTTGAACGAAATCGAACGCAACTTAGGTCCGTTGATGAAACAGGCTGAAAAGGCGCAAAAATACTTACAATTGAAAGAAGAGTTGAAACATTTGGAAATCAACTTGTTTATTTATAAGTACGACCATGTAGCGGAAGAAAAGGCTAAGTCCCAAGCCGAAGCGGACAAGCTGGATAAGGAATTAAAAGACTTGCAAGGTCAATTGGAAATGATGGACCGCGCTAGTGCAAACGGCATGCAGGAGTTGTCGGCTTTGGATAAAAAGGTGGCGGACTTACGCGACCAAATTTTGGCGTTATCTTTGGACAGTCAACGTCAAAGCGGGGAACAGTTATTGTACCAAGCGACCGCGGACAGTTTGCACCAAGCCGAATTACAACGCGAACAATTGTTATCCAAAAAGCAAATGATTGCCAATATTATTGATTCGGGCGAGGGCTTCAAATACAGTGTCAAAAAGTTAATTGAAGAACGCAACCGTAACAGTGAAGTGGCGCGCGCAATTGTAGGCGTGGTTTCGCAAGAATTGTCGGTGCCTTCTGAATTGGAAACCGCGATTGAGATGGCTTTGGGTTCGGCGGCGCAAAACGTGATTACGCACGACGAAGAAGACGCCAAACAGTTGGTACATTTATTGGCGAGTAAAAACTTGGGTCGCGCGACATTTTTGCCGATTACCGCAGTTAAAGCTCGCGATATTAAACCCGAGGAACGCAACATTTTACGTGGTATGGGAAAGCGCGTGTTGGGTGTAGCAAGTGAATTGATTGACTATAAGCCTGAAATTGCGGGTGTAGTGTCGAACTTATTGGGGCGCGTAATTGTTTGTGATAATTTGGATTCTGCGATTGCTTTATCACGCCAAGCACATTATGCGTTCAAAGTTGTGACTTTGGACGGCGACATTATTGAACCGCGTGGTAGTATTACGGGTGGTAGCAAAAATTCGGTTACCAATACTTTATGGCATACCAACAACTTAAAACAAATCGAAGCTCAATTGGTTGAAGTGGATAAAAACATTGCCACTTTGCGTGACAAGTTGAGCCAATTAAAAGTGGATACCAAAGACAATCATGTTACCGAAGCGCAAAAGAAACTGGAACAATTAAAAGACGAATTGGCAAAAACAATTACCCAGCGCGACAACTTACATTATGCGACGGGAACTTCGGTTTCGGGACGTACCCAACTGTCCGAACGTATTAACGAATTGCAAGTTAAATATTATTACGCGACCAATTTGTTGACCCGTATGGACGCAGAAATTGAAAATTTAAGTCAGCGTATCGCAGAAGAATACGGACTGAATTATAGCTCGTGTTACGAACAACGTGACCCAGAATTTAACATTGAGACTGCTGAACCGCGTGTCAATGAACTGCGCCGTTCAATCCAACATATGGGCAATGTGAACTTGGACGCGATTGAACAGGTTAAGACTGACAGTGAACGTTACGAAAGTTACAAAGCCCAAAGTGATGACTTGTTTGCAGCTAAACAAGATTTGGAAAAAGTTATGCGTGACTTGTCACAACAAATGGAAAAGAACTTCAAAACCGCGTTTGAACAAATCAATAAAAATTTCGGCGTAGTTTTCCAAGAATTGTTCGGCGGTGGTAGTGCGCAATTGGTTTTGACTGATGAAGAAAATTTCTTGGAATGTGGCATTGATATTATTGCTGAACCGCCGGGAAAGAAACTTGCCAACATTTCGTTAATGTCGGGTGGTGAAAAAGCCTTGACCGCGATTGCAATTTTGTTTGCAATATTGAAATATAAAACCATGCCGTTTTGTTTGCTCGACGAAATTGAAGCGGCATTGGACGATGCGAACGTTTCACGTTTTGCCAGTTACTTGCATCATTTCTCGGGCGATACGCAATTCATCGTTATTACTCACCGTAAACCGACCATGGAATTGGCGGACAGGCTTTACGGTATCACGATGGAAGAAAAGGGTATCAGTAAAATCGTTTCGGTTAAATTGGCATAACAAAAAAGGCGCGCGGGCGCCTTTTTTACTTTTCGTGGTCGGGGGTGGTTAGTTTGGCGATGAAATTTAATTTATGCAGTTTCTTGGGTTGAATTGTCGAGACATTGGCTTTACTTTGTTCGACGGTTCGAATTAAATTTGCCAAGAATTTTTCGGGGTCTTCGTTTTGGCTGTATTCGATGCGCAGGATTTTCGTAATTTTGATTGTAATCTTGATTGTTGTTTTGCATGACATAAATTTTAAACAGGCTGATTGCGTTTTCAGGATTTAAACAAAAAAAAGTCAGCGTGGTGCTGACTTTTTTTATGGTCGGGGATGTGGGATTTGAACTCACGGCCTCTTGCTCCCAAAACAAGCGCGCTACCCCTGCGCCAATCCCCGGCAGTAAAATGACTGAACGTGAATTTTGGTAGTCCCGATGGGAATCGAACCCATGATACCACCGTGAAAGGGTGGTGTCTTAACCGCTTGACCACGGGACCAATATTTTGTATTTTAACACAATGTTACACGTATTGCAAGCATAATTATACAGCGCGCCTTTTTTTTGTGAACAGTGAAACACAGTAAGAAAAGAATAGCGTCAATCATTGTGCTGTCTGTAATCATTGCCGCAGGCGC
The DNA here is from genome assembly GCA_045597505.1 of Clostridia bacterium. GTDB lineage: Bacteria > Bacillota > Clostridia > Christensenellales > UBA1242 > RGIG8050. The sequence continues at coordinate 10,798 of JAZLKE010000019.1, forward strand.
TCTTTTTACTGCTGTCTATGATGTACTATATAAATACAATACTACTAATACTACTATCCTTAATGCTGCTACGGTGGACGGACGAGGAACGGATACTTTTTATGAGATGAGAGATGTAGCAGACGCGGATGCTAAAACGGTTACGTTCACTTTTGATGAAGGAACTTATATGTTGTATGCGAATGGTTCAAATGGACAAATTGGGATGCCTGGACATTCATCTGTTAAAAACGCTGCTGGTAGTGATTATGCTGGTTCTGGTGCTGTGTGTATTGCTTTTTACAAAGCGGATGGTGGAGTAAATTATGGCGCAAATAGTATGACTGTAAATATTGGTGTCGGTGGTGGATTGGGAAGTTTAGGTAGTAGTGGTGGCAACGGGTGGAGCACTGGTTATCCTGATAATGCAGGCGGACAAGGTGGTGGTAAAACTGTTTTAACTGCTAATTTTGCTTTGCCGGCTGGCTATACAGGAACACATACGGTTGATGTGGCAGGAGGCGGTGGAGGTACAGTTTGTGCTTCATATAATAGTGGAAATGAAAATTTAAATATTGAAGTATTTGAAAAAATTGCGGATGGTACATTTAAAGGGTATGGCGGAGAGAGTTGGTCTGAAAGTGTAGTTAATGTAGATTCCAGACTTTTACAAGTTGCTCAAGATAGATGTGGGACAGGTACTCCCGCGTCACAATCTGGAAATGGTTTTATGCAAATGGACATAAGAAGTTCTAACGGTACGTTATATTTGCAGTATCCAGACTTTTATGTGGGGGATTGGGGTACCACTGGTGGTGGAGCTGGTTTTTATGATGGCGGTGGGAGTTATTCGACGTGGGTTGCAGGTGGTGGCTCATGTAGTCCTTGGTGTTATCCGTTAATGACTAGTGATGTTCAAAATGGACCACGATATAGTAACGGGAAGTTTATTAGAAACCCACATCCGACTGGTGGTCATGTTAGATTTATTCGTATAGATCCAGCTATTATGCCAAAAGGTGGCTTGGTGAGTTTTGGAAAAAGCATAACATTGAGTAACGGTAGTGAGGGTAGAAATAATTGTAGTGAG
>JAZLKE010000020.1:0-17026 GCA_045597505.1 Clostridia bacterium
AATAAATTTGGAAACGGTTGCTGGTGGAGCGTATTTGCCAGATGAAACAATAAGGTCTCTTAAAGCTTCGCGAGATGCGAGATGGGGTTACGAACCCGATATTCAAAAGGATTACGACTGCGGGATTCGTGTTGGCTGGGTATACAGTTGCAGTGAGGACGGAGAGAAGTGGGGGGCGGGTTCTGAACGAAAATGTCGAAGACATTTGAAGTTCAACACCGCTAGGTGTTATAACGAGTGGAGCAAAGCGTAACGAGATATCTGACATGGTTTGCAAAAAAAATAAAAATTGAGAAAACCATGGCAGATAGAGTAAGCGCGAATGCGACAGATAGATAAAACAATTGTGCCGTTATAAAACCGATTTATATAAAGTATCAATTGTGACAGAAAGATGAGTAAATAGCGAACAGTGAAATAAAAATGTCAATTGTGACAGACAGATAAGTGAAGAGTAAACAGTGAAGATAATAAATTTCCGAAAATAAAAAAAGGCGAAATATTGCGCCAAACTTTCAAAATTTTTTCGTGGTTGCGAATGTCGAAACTTCTTCGTATTTGTGTTCTGTGCTGAGTTTTTTAGTAATCTTGTTGGCTTCTTCTTCGGTCGCAAATAATACCGCGTGTTCCGCTTCGACAACGGCGCCTTTTTTGCCATAGTATAAATAACGGTCGCCCGTTTTGATTTTAACATAATAATATTTCGGCGGTTGATAATCTTCGTATTCGTCATCAAAATTAAGGTCGCCAATCGTGGCTGTTATTTGAACTTCTTTTTGGAATGTTTCGGACATGTTTTCTCCTTTTGTATCAGGCAATGATACCATAAATACGAAAAAATGTAAAATTATCGAATATCAATAAAAATTATTGACAAACGATAATTTTGTGTTATACTACGGATAGTTTCAAAAATGGAGGAAAAATGGAACAAAAAACAAAATTCAAAGACTTGTCTTCAAAAGACAAAATTGTCAAGATTGCCAAGGCAGGCGAAATTGTATCTAAGATATTTTATATTACGGCAATTGTCTGTGCATTGGTTGGTATCACTTGCGCAATTGCGGCACCTTTAGTAAAAATTGCCGATGCGCCATTAACGTTGGCGGAAGAGTTAATTGCGGCTGGTATTGTGACGTTGTATGCGTTTTTCTTAATCAACGTTTGGTGGAATGTCGAACAAATTTTCAAAAATATTCGTGTTAATCAAACGCCGTTTAACGAACGCGTGACACACTATTTGAAAAAAACTGCGATTGCGGTTATCTTAATTTCGATTATTCCAGCTTTGCTTGGTTCGATTTTAGTAAACGCAATTGTACCAGAAAGCATTTTACATTTTGATTTCCAATACATTGGTTTTGGTGTCGGTATCTTGTTGTTCTTTTTAGGATTAGTGTTTAAGTATGGGATTGAATTACAAAAAAAGGACGATGAAACTTTATGATTGTTTTAACGCTGGATAAAGTGATGAAGGACCGCGGAGTGAGATTAAAGGATTTGGCGCAAAAAATTGGTTTGACCGATGCGAACTTATCCAACATCAAGACGGGAAAAATTTCCGCAATTAGGTTTTCCACTTTGAATGAAATTTGTAAAGAACTCAATTGTCAACCGGCAGACATTTTGAAATATGAGGAGAAATAAGGAGAAATTATGTTACAATTAAAAAATATTATCAAAGATTACAAATTGGGCGACGGCAGTGTGCAACAGGCTTTGAAAGGAATTTCAATCAATTTCCGTCAAAACGAATTTGTTTCAATTTTGGGACCCAGTGGTTGTGGTAAAACGACGACTTTGAATATTGTTGGCGGGTTAGACCATTACACCAGTGGAGATTTAATCATTAACAACAAAAGCACAAAAAACTTTAAGGATAAGGATTGGGACGATTACCGTAACAAATCAATTGGTTTTGTGTTCCAAAGTTATAATTTAATTCCGCACCAAAATGTTGTGAATAACGTAGCCATGGGTTTAACTTTGGCGGGTGTGAAAAAAGCCGAACGCATTCGTTTAGCCAAAGCAGCGTTGGAAAAAGTTGGTTTAGGTAACAGCTTAAAAAAGAAGCCTAACCAATTGTCGGGCGGTCAAATGCAACGTGTTGCGATTGCGCGTGCTTTGGTGGGAAATCCCGATATCATTTTGGCGGACGAACCGACGGGGGCTTTGGACAGTGAAACTGGCGTCCAAGTAATGGAAATTTTGAAACAAGTTGCCAAAGATAAATTGGTCATTATGGTTACGCATAACGCGGAATTGGCACAGCAATATTCCACTCGTATCATTTCAATTTTGGACGGTAAGTTGGTGGACGATACAAATCCTTACTCTGACGAAGCGTTGAAAAAAGACCAAGCCAAACAAACGGCGCCTGTTGTACAAGATAATGTGAAAAAGAAAAAAGTCGCCATGAGTTTGGGAACTGCGTTTGCGTTGAGTGGTAAAACTTTGCGTGAAAAGAAAGGGCGCACTTTTATTACGGCGCTGGCGGGCAGTATTGGTATTTTTGCGATTACTTTGATTTTGGCAATTTCTGCGGGTATGAATGACTACATTGCAAATGTACAAAAAACAGCTCTATCAAATAGTGCAATTACGATTAGTGAAACTGCCTATGATATTGATGGTATGATGACCGTCGAGCAGGTTAATTTGCCGGAATATCCACGGGACGCTACTGGCATTTACCCCCGCATTGGTGATGCGCAAAAATTTATTACCAATAACATCACTGACGAATTCGTAACTTATGTTAAAAATCTGGATCCGAATTTGGTTACCACTGTCAAATACAACTATGCCACTAAAATGAACATTATTACGCAAAATGGCGCGGGTTATAAATTATTGACGACGGAAAGTAGTTCGAATATTGCAAGTGCATTGGCACCAACTGGTTGGTATGATGTGTCCAGTCAAGTTTTAGCCAAACAAAATTTAATTACGGAAAACTACGATGTACTTTACAAAGCCCAGACTTCGGAAAACGGTTTGCCATCTAACAAAAACGAGTTAACTTTGGTTGTTGATAAGTACAACCGCATTTCGACGGCAACTTTGGATGCCTTGGGCATTGATTATACGACCGATTTGGCGGAATTGTCTTACGAATCCTTGACACAAAAAGTTTTCAAGCTAGTACCGAACAATACATTTTACTCTCATAACGGTGTTAAATATGTTAAACCAACCGAAGATGATCAGGATGCATTGGCAGAAAAATACAATGATGCAACTGCGGAAACTTTACAGATTGTCGGTATTGTGCGCGTAAAAAGTGACGATGCAATTACTTGGCTTCCTCAAGGCATAATTTATTCCAGTGAGTTGACGGATTATGTTTTAACAGATGCAAAAAATTCTGAAGTTGGTCAAGCGCAAATTAACGACCACGATAAAAATGTTATCACGAACATGCCGTTCACCAGTATGAACATGGCTGGTCGCAACAAAGAAGAACAATATCAAGACGCCTTAAAGAGCTTGGGTATTGTCAAAGTGCCGACCAATATCAGTATCTACCCTGCGGACATTAACACTAAGGACGAAATTATTGCTTACTTGGATGCTTGGAACGATGAACATGCAGACAATAAAATTACTTACCAGGATTTATCGCAAATGTTAATTAGCATGTTAGGCGAAATGATTGACATTGTTTCCTATGTTTTGATTGGTTTCTGTGCAATTTCGTTGGTGGTTTCGACCGTGATGATTTCGGTGACGACTTATACTTCGGTGGTGGAGCGTACAAAGGAAATTGGTGTGTTGCGCAGTTTGGGTGCACGTAAAAAAGATATTTCACGTATTTTCAATGCGGAAACAATTATGATTGGTGGCTTGGCGGGGTTGCTGGGTGTAGTGTTAGCAGGTTTAGTTGGTACGATTGCTAACGCGGCGCTGTTTAACTTAGTGCACACTAATATCGTGAACAGCAAATTCTTGACAGGTCTTTTGATGGTGGCGTTAAGTACGTTCTTGACTTGGATTGCTGGTTTGGTACCCGCGCGCATTGCCGCGAAGAAAGATCCAGTGTTGTGCTTGCGTACGGAATAAGAACAAATAGACAAAGCGGCGTGACTATGTTACAATGCTTTGTCCGTGGGGGTATAGCTCATTTGGTAGAGCGCTTGCATGGCATGCAAGAGGTGTGGGGTTCGAGTCCCCATATCTCCACCAAAAATGGGATTAAGTTAAGAAAACAGCCGGCGCAGGGTCGGCTGTTTTTTGTGGAAAGTGAAAAGTGTTTCAGGATTGGCTGTTAAATCCCAGGGTCGCGTTAGCAATGGGAAAACCGTAGTTGCGGTCGCGCAGGGTCAAGAAAACATTGGTCATGGGGAAAATTAAGCTGACGTAAATGCTTTGACAACGGCAACAGCTCAAGCGAATAATTTGACACAGTGTTTGTCCTTGGTATTGAGCAATCAATTTCAACGCACAGCCCGCCGTGCAAACGCAGATTTGTGAACAAAAGTTGTTCACGGTGCAAGTTTTGATGACAACGCCGTTACAATCTAAAATTGTTAATTGGCATGGCGTTTTCGAGCAAAATACTTTCAAAGTAACTGATTTACAAATCATAATCATTTTCCTTTTAAGCGTTAGGTTCAAATTCTAAATTGGCGTTTGTAATCGGCATGCCAGTGTAATTCGCATCGGTCAAAGTGAAGTTTTGTTCGACTTCTTTGGGTGTGTTAATAATATATTCCGACTGGGTTTGTGCGCCCATACCGACCGTGAAAACATTGGGGTAAATGTTATGGTCTTCATCGCTGGTTAATTGTTTGAAATACAAATTGTAACCTGTTTCCGCAGAACCGTAAGGTACATTTTCAAACGTTGCGACGCCGTCTGTGCCGATGTTTACGACTGAACCGTATTGTGTTTCGCCCGTTTGGTCGGTCATTACAACTGTTCCCGCAGTAATTGGTGTTCCACCTGCTGCGCCAGTTTCGTTAAAGGTAATTGTCAAAGTTCCGTTGGCGCTTAAAGTGAACGCGCCAGTTTGACTGCCACCCGATGTCACCGTGTAAGTGCTGGGTTCCAGTGAATTTAATACATATCCTGGAGCATAAGTCGCGGTGACTGAATAGTCGCCTGGTTCCATATTTTCGGAACCAACTCCGTCTGTGATTAAAACATTGTAGTTTGCCATAGTTTGTCTTTTGTACTCCTTTTATTGGCACAATGGTGCCATTTTCAGTTTATTGGTGTTGGATAAAAAATGTGAATGGTGAAGTTATTTACAATTGTGAATAATTTTGTTATACTTACCAAGTAATCCCTTTTGACCATTCCGGATTATTTAACATTGGGAATTTCTTTACAAATTCTTATGAATGGACATAAAACAACGTTTGCTGTTTTTTGTTTATTCGTAAGATTTTTTTTATGACAGCACAAAAACATAAAAAAGGAGAAAGAAAAATGAAAGTGTTAATTGGAACACAAAATCCTGGAAAAATTAAAGGAGCCAAACAAGCGTTTGAAAAGTACTTTGACAATGTCGAAGTTCAGGGCGTAAAAGTTGCGTCAAATGTTGCTGAACAACCAGTCGGTAAGGAAACCTATCAAGGGGCGTTGAATCGTGTTGATAATTTAATGACGTACGCACGGGCGCATCATTTACAAGCCGATTTTTACATTGCGGTGGAATCTGGCTTAGTCAACGAATTGGGCTTTTGGCAAATCGTAAATATTGCGGTAATTAAAAATGACCAAGGTAAGATTGGTTGCGGTAGCAGTGCGGGGTTTCCTGTCCCACAAAAATATGTTGCGGCAATTAAACGGGAAACCTTGGGAGCGGTTATGGACAAAATGTTTAACGAAAGCGATTTAAGGAGTACAACAGGCGGTATTGGTTTGTTGACCCGTGAAGTTGTCACGCGGATTGATTTGACTACGCAGGCGTTTTTAATGGCTTTAACTCCGCTGATAAATCAAGTATGGCAAGACGATTGATGTTGAAAAATTGCCCGAAAAAAAAGGTGCTGGGTCTTGAAATTGAAAAATATTTAGCATATAATCTTTGGTATGTACGAAAAACAAATTAAAGTTGTTTTACCCAGCGCACGCGAATTGGAAGGTTATTCTATTACGGCAACTGATTTCGCGGTGGCCTGTGGAACGCGTTATCGCGAATTTATTTATCAAGAAGAAAGCGACCAAATATTTTTGCGTACGCAATGGGAACCCATGGATATCAATTTGAATTGTGCTTATTTGGCGACCAGTACAATTGTTGGCAAGAAATCAGTAAACGAAAATAATTACAAATTTCGCATGAAAGCCAAATTCCCTGGTAATGACCGTAATTTGCAATATGTTGATGACGGTTATTTGCATTGTTTTGTTGGCGACCATGCTTTGGGAATTATGCCTAAATTTATCAATCCAGAAGCGGTGGGTATGTCATTGAAAATTGAACCGCAATATCAAGGGGTCGAGCGTGGCTTGTTAGAAATCGACAATAAAATCGTGACCTATCCGCAAAGTTATGCTGGCTCTCAATTGTCCAAACGTTTGGAAAGTTTAATGAAGCACGGCAGTTTACAACGTGTGGGTGTGGTAACCGTAGATGGGGAAGCCGTACAGTGTGCCGAATTGGCAAGTTCAAATAGTGCAAATTTGAACGAAAATGTTATGCCAGTCGAATGTGAACGTTATGTTTACCAAGGCACAGAGTATGTGCGTAAAAACTTTGCCAAATCTAAAAAAGTGCGTCGTATTAACCATGAGGGGGATACTGTAATGGCGTACGGACAATTTGTTAATGGTACTTATGCGAAACCTGGTAAACCAATGTGGTTCAAATGTGAACCGATTCATGCCGAACGTAACCGCGATGGCAGTATTATTTGCTTGAATGCGTTGATGCCGTGCTTTATGGAAAAAGAGGTAGAATTCCAACGTTTAGCGACACAAAGCGTTTTGGACAATGTGGGTTTACGCAATAAAATTGAAAACGGAGCCGAGGTCAATATTCATGCCGAAGAATTAAGTGGTGGTAAGTTTTTGAACCAAGTCTTTTTGCCTGAAATGTTGCGCAGTGTAGAACAAAGCAGTGAGCAAAAGCAAAATATAATCAAATAACAAAAAAGTCCGCGATGTGCGGACTTTTGTTTTGGTGGAAGTTATAGGGCTCGAACCTATGACCTACTGCTTGTAGGGCAGTTGCTCTCCCAACTGAGCTAAACTTCCATGGGAATAAATCATTTTACCGCAACTCGGGCATCTTCGTCAAGACATTTGACAATCTTTATAAAAAGCGGTAATTAAATTTTAATGAAAGAACAATTATTGGAAGATAAATTAACTTTGCATGTAAAGGTCGAAGACGAAAGTCAGGTGTTTTCTAAGTTTTCGTATACAGAAGATAACTTAAATGAAGAATTGAGTAGTTTTTTATTTGAAAAAGCGGAACATGCTTTTCCGTTGCCAGTGAAAGAAAACTTTACCGTTGAAGTACATACAACCAATCCGCATTTGCGCCTGCCAGAAATTACGCGTTGTATTCATCATCATTTTCATAATCGCTATGATGCCGAAAAACGTAAATTGCGCGATAATTTTCGCTTTGCAACAGTACTGTTTCTTTTGGGAATGTTGGCGTTAGTATTGCGTTATTTCGCGGTAACTTATGTTAATAATTTTTTCTTGTCTGAAATTTTGAATATTACTTCGTGGGTTTTTGTTTGGGGCGCGGTGGAAGTTATTGTCTTAAAACGACATAATATTCGTCGTCGTTGTTTGGTTGCTAGACGCTTGGCTTTTGCCAAGGTGAAAATTAACCCAAACACAAAACTTGATATACCAATTTATATTTAATTAGGGTTAATTTAGTGGGTTAAAAGGCTTGGCAATATATATATTGGGTTGCGTGGAAGACCATTTACGATCGAAGAATATTGTTATGCACGTAAAAATTGAAAATGAAAATCAAATCTTTTCGGATTACAGTTTTAACGAAGATAATTTGAATTCAGAGTTGGGCTTCGTAATCTGTGGTTTTGGCAAGCTTTTCGTTTTCGTCATCTTCCAAATCACTTAAACCAATGTCTTTGTTGACGGTACGGTTTTTTGCTAAGATGGCGTTGCGAACGCGACGTCGACGTGAATTAGTGATGACACCGTAAACAACGCCTAAGTAAACGAAGGCAAGTAACATGAACGGCCATTGTTTAGCAATGAATGACCAAGTTGACTGGTCGTAAGTAATTTCTTCGGCGCCGACACGAATACCACTCAATAAAGCCGAAAGGAAGAAATCAACATAAAGCACACTGATGTAGGCGATGGCTTGGAAGGGAACATATTTGGCTTGGCATTTGATAATAAATTTACCAATAACACGCCGAACAATAACAAGCCACCGATGGTGTTTGAGCGTGCTGTTGAAAATGGTTTATCCGTGCAAGGTGGCTATTTAACTTACCGTGAAAGAAGACCAAAAATGGAAGATGAAAAAGACGAATATGTTTATTATCCGCAAAACCGCGTCAAAGGTAAATTGTTGGTTTGGTGTCAGCGACAGGACTTGAACCTGCAATAACTGGTTCCTAAGACCAGCGCGTATGCCAATTCCGCCACGCTGACATGTTGATAGTATAACAGGCTTCACGCGTCGTGAAAAGTGAATAATGGCGGGAATGGTATCAAATAAAATTTCAAATTTGCTCAATGGTGAGCAAAAATGCTGTACCGTCGGAAAATTCAATTTCAAAATCACGGTTAATCACATTTAACAAATTTTCACAAACGTCCGCAAGGTAGGCGCGACAATCGGCAATGCTTTGCAAAGTTAATAATTGGGTGTCGCCTTGGTCAAAATCGTGTTGGTGCAGATAGTGGAAAGTATGGGTGCCGTTGATATTGGGAATTGATGGCGTATTGAGTGGTAATTCAACTGGCACGGGGCGAACTTGCAATGCGTTGATAAGCGCACGGGTTTGGTCGGGGAAGAGGATAACTAGCGAATTATTGGTTAGAAAGAACTGGTTGGCAATTTCAATTTTGAACGCAGCATAAATGGCTTCAATGACAGGATTGATTTGCATAAAACCTCCAACTTTTGTGTAGTTTACACATAAAAAACATTATAAGTATTCACTATGAATACTGACAATATACATTTTAGCGGTTATTGATGTGTGTGGCTACTCATTTTTTATAATATTGGCAAAAATTATGTATGCCAGTAACGCATAAGTCGTTACGGTTAATTAAACTATTAAATATGGATATGAAGGAAATTTTGTATCGAATTGGTTATGTACGTAATTTTGCCAATTTATCGGCTCGCGAATTAAGTTTCCGTATTGGTATGAGTGCGCAATACATCGCGCAAGTGGAAAATGGTCGCATTGTTTTAACGGTAGAAAAGTTGTTGAAAATTTTGGAAGTTTGTCATTTCCCGCTGGAACGCTTTTTTGCGGCGAACATTCAAGATTGGCATGTTGATATTGAATTACAAGATTTAATGAGTAAATTACCGTTGGCGAAAAAACAAGGTATATTGGCGTTAATTAAAGACTAATGGTTAAGATCCCAATCAATTGGCGTTTTGCCGTGTTGGGCCAAATAAGCGTTAGTTTGGGAAAAATGTTTACAGCCAAAAAAACCGCGGTAGACCGACAGTGGGGACGGGTGAGCGCATTGTAAGATTAAGTGTTTGTTTTGGTCGATGAGTGGAACTTTGCTGCGCGCGTTACCACCCCAAAGTAAAAAAACCGTGTTTTGCGTGTGGTCGCTGATTAGTTTAATCACAGCATCGGTAAACCATGCCCAACCGCAATGTGCGTGGGAGTTGGCTTGGTGGGCGCGTACGGTTAAAGTTGTGTTCAAAAGCAGAACGCCACGTTTTGCCCATTGGGTGAGGTCGCCACAATTGGGTTCAGTAATGCCCAAATCGTCGTGGATTTCTTTGTAGATGTTTTGCAAAGATGGTGGCAAAGGTACGCCAGGTTTAACCGAAAAACACAGCCCATGAGCTTGACCAGGTTCGTGGTAGGGGTCTTGTCCCAAAATCACGCATTTAACTTGGTCGACCGGAGTTAAACGGAAGCAGTTATACAAATCGTACATGTCGGGATAAATGGTGCGAGTGGTGTATTCAGATTTCAAAAAATTACGGATTTTCAAGTAACGTTCGTCCGCAAATAATGGTGCTAATAATTCGTCCCAACCGCCGCCGAGTTGTTGCATAATGTTAAATTATAACATGTTTTAGTGGCGACTGTCAGGAAAAAAATGCAAATGAATTTTGAAGTAAGAAATTGACGAATAAGACTGGAAAAAGTTATAATAATGCTAAGAACAGTTTAGTCTGGAAAAACTAAACAACAGAGGGGAAAAATGGTTACTGACGTTTTAGAGTTGATTAAAAGAATGTACAGCGGAAATATCGTTGTACCTGGGGTAAAAGAAGTCTTAGTTAAAACCTTTGGGCGCGGAAATTTGGGCAACCGTTTGCGTGGCGAAGGCTTTGATTTGCAAAACCTACCCGACGATCAAGTGCCAGCTTTGATTGACCGCGCTTTGGAATTGGACCGCAATGGTTTGGCGGATTATTTCTTGGAAAATTTGTTTACTAAAACGGCGCAAGAAGATTTGGATAATATGCCAATCACATTTATTGATTCGGTTTTAGATTATGGTCATGATGATATGACAATGGCAACTATGGAAACCGCGGTTAATCGAATTTTACACCGTCATGGTGTGGAAAATTTTAGCGAAACCGAAGCGGAATTCTTTGCTGACTTGAACGAGAACGCGCCAGAAAATGCGGAAGAAAAAGCCGAATACACACGCAGCGCAATGCAAACTCACTATGACCAATTGATGGTAGAGCATCGTGAATTGGGTCATGTAATTCAGGTTTACCGTGACAGTATGGTGGACGAAATGTTGAACCGTACTCGTGTCCAAACGCAAGAAAAAGAAATTTTGGCTTTGCCAGATTTACGTGGACAAGTTTTAGGAATTGAGGACCATACGGCGCAACGTCAACCGACGCCAGAGGAATTGATGGAAGTTAGTCGTCGTCAAATGGAACGTGAAAGGGCACAAGTCACGGAACAAACCGCTAACGAACAAGTGGCGGAACCAAAAGTAGAAACTTCGTTGGAACGTAATCCACTGTTATTAAGTTTGTGCAAGACTTTTGAAAAAAACGACGAAACCGGTCTTTACATGGCGGATACCGTTATGTTGGCGTTGGGCTTTGCTTCGTCCGAAGTTGCTTTGGTTGGTCAACACGGCGTGCAAGATGTGGCAGGTTTGATTGGCGAAAAAGTTAAATACGAAGATTTGAACGACGCACAATTGATTAACGGTTTGTTCAATTTGGAACAAGAACATTTAGACCAAATGCCAATTAGTTTCTATGCCGATTTGGTTAAATGTCCAGCGTTCAGTTATGCAGATAAGGATAAACAAAATCAAATTTTCGGCAAGATTTTGAAGACCATCGGTATCGAAAATTTTGATAACTTGGATAAAATTGAACCTGATAAAGTTGCATATAGCCACAAAGCCATTAAAGATATTTTTGGTGCGTACTTCGCGATTAACGCCAAAGACAAAAATCAAGAAGGCGAGTTAAATCAATTCTTAAATTCAACAATTAATGAAAAATTGCAACAGGTTTTGGATAATGCACCAGAATTGAATGCAGACCCAGAACAACGCAATAATTTGTTAAACTTGGTTGATAAACACAAAGGTGATTACTATAAAGCTGCCGACGAAGTATTGGGCATGTTTAATGACACCAAGGCTTTACAAGATGAACAGTTGAATTCGGTCGCCTTGGGTTCTAGTGGTGAATATTACTATCCAGTTTCTAATGCTAAAACTGTTTTGGCGGAATATAAATTGGGTGCTTATGCCGAAGCCGGCAAAGCGTTAGGCATCATCAATGAAAAGAACGCGGAAAACATTACTTTAATCAATCCGAAAGATAAAGATAAACACGAAGCCCGATTTATTACCATGGCGAAAAACACCATGGCGAATTTCGCGAAACCACAAAATATTGCGAAGATTGCGACTCGAACAATTGCTACACAAGCAATTACCCGTGGAATTTCGCACTTGGTTGGTGGTGCGGTACCTGGAATTGGTGCCGCGGTCTGTTTGACGATGAAGTTGGGCGAATGTGGTAAACGTATCTTCAAAGATAAAGAAAGCCCGAAAGAAGTTTTTGTACAATCTGCGGCTGATTTGGCGCGTGGTGCCATTACTGTTGGTTTAAGTTTCACGCCTGTGATGCCGATTGCAGGTCCGATTGCTGCGGTGGCAGCCACTGCAATTCGCGGTATGCAAGCCGCACACAAAGAAGGTTTGAAAGTTGGTAAAGGCTTCTTTAAACGTGTAGCCGAAGAATTTACCAAAAAGAGTAATTTAATCAACTTGGGCTTGTCGACTGCTGGTGCTGCGATTGGTATTGGCGCCCGTGCTGGTTTGCAACATTACCACGACATGAAAGCGGCGGCAGAATTAGATGACCAATCAATTGACGCGATTTCTGGGATTGCACCACAAGCGGAAGAAGTTGTTCAACCGCGATCTGGTTATGAACAATACCAAGCGGAACAATTGGAAGATTATCAACAACATTTACATGACCAACACGATGCAATGGTGTTCCCACAAAACGACGGAACTGATGCCACAATTTCAGACGGTCAAAATACAATTTCGTCTCACGAAATTCCGACACAAGAAATCCCAAATGACGAAATTCCGCAAGGTGTGCCCGCTGTGGAACCTGAACCGGAATTGAGTTATGTGGAACAATACTTAAAAGACCACCCAGGCTCACATTTGGATAAAAATGGTTGGGTGCAAAACGACGATGGTTCTTATGCCAAAGATGAAAATGGTCAATTATTTGGTAATGAAGAGCGTGTGTTTAGAAATTTGCGTGAAAATGAGACCCTGGATAAGGCGGGTAACATTGTTGAACAACCGCAGCCAGAACCGAAATGGGTTTTTGGCGAACAAGCCAATCAGGGTAAAGAAATTTCTGTCGAAGAAGCGTATTTTGAAGAATTAGCAAAAAATACCGATGATTTGAAAAATTTAGTTAAGGCTTCGGGAAGAGAAGTTACGCCCGAGGCGGCGGATGCGATGTTGGGCGAAATGGAAAAAGTAGTAGTTGAAAATCCAAGCTTTGAACCCGCATATGAACAAATGAAAGCCGACGCCGAAGTGTTAAAACAACAGAGTGCTTCCATTGAAATGCCCGAAGAATCGTCAAACTATCATCCGGCAGATAACGTTGTTGATGAACCAACCCCAGCGTACGAACCAGAAGTTCAAACTAGAAGTGCAACACCGGCGCGGGAACCTGAACCTGAAATTGTTCGTACGCCGTTGACGGTGAGAAGTCCGGAAGAATTGGCGAAAATCGACGCCTTGCAGGAAAAAGCCAACCAAGCGCACGACTTTAATTCGTTACCAGAACATTGGCAAAAAGAATTGATTGATATCAAAGCCAAAGGAATTGTCGCGCAAGAACAAGGGGATACGTCTGCGTATGAAGCCTATAAAAAAGAATTTGATACAAAATTTCGTAATTACGTTGATCAAGACCGAGAACTTGACCGTATTGCAAAACAAGCAAATATCAAAGGTACGCAAGAATTTGAACAAAGACAGCGTCAAGAAGAGATGCTTGCAAGCCATGGTACTTTCTTTGGTGGAAAGGAGTGGACGCAAGAAGAATGGGAAGCAAAGTACAAGGCGTTTACTGAAAAATACGGTGAAGATATGGGAACCGATAAGAATGGTGTGCGTCAATATGTAAGATATGGTGGTGGTTTCAAAGAAGAAGTACCAGATGTTCCTGAAAGAAATTTTGCCGAATTGGGATATCAACAACAAAAAGATGGAACTTGGATTTTGAAGAATCGTTTTACAACCGAAGTCGTTACTGACGTAAACCATAACGGAATCCCCGATGCTGGTGATACGTATGAGCAAGTAACCGAAATTGGTAAGCCTGGTAGTAGTTTTTACAGTAAAGAACATTCGAATGGTCAATACATTGAACCAATCAAGGAACAAATTAACCCCAGCCGTAACGCCCAAACTGAATTGGAAAAAGCACTGGCGCGTGAACGGGCAAGGGTAAGTGAACAAACCCAACAAGTCAACGCACTAGAACAAACCGCATCAGTTTTAATTCCACAATTTGAACCAGGGAATGAAAAATAAATAATTTTACCATAATAAAAAAGACCTGACAGTGCAGGTCTTTTTTTTTGTGATTGTTTTCCGCAATTAGATGTTCAACAAACGGAAAATTTGGCGGCGTGTAATCATGAAAATGATATCCAAAATCCAAATTACAACACCAGTTGGGACAAAGACGCGTAAAAGTCCAGCCACGATTTTACCTTCTTGGAAACGGGTGACGAAACCACAAATCCATGAAGTGATTGGAATAATTGCCAATATTAAACTGACAATGTAATCCAAACCAAAATAATCTTTGCTTCTTGTTGCCATTTTTAATTTCTCCTTTCGTATTTCATTTATATGCAAGGTTAATTAGTAACTTGCGTTTTGAACTTCTTTACGTGGAGCGCGAACTTCGTCACCAATTTGGATGAAGTAACGTTTGCCGTCACGGCTGTTGCAGTTCTTCAAAATGGTACGGATAGCGGTTACAGTAGCGCCACCTTTACCAATGACACGACCCATGTCGCCGTCAGCAACTTTAACTTTAACGGTGACATTGTCGCCGTCAACGATGTCTTCCAAAACAACTTTGTCTGGATTTTCGACTAAACTTTTTACAATCAATTCGATTACTTGTTTCATTTTAAGTTCCTTTTAATTATTTCTTTTCTTCTTCTGTGGTTTTTGGTTTTTGATTTTTTTTGACACGATTTGCACTTGGAGTGTATTTAGTTGGTTTCAATACGCCAGCCATTTCCAACACTTTCTTTGCGGTGTCGGTTGGGGTAGCGCCTTTGTCAAGCCAACTTTGTGCTAAGTCCTTATCCAACTTTACTTCAGCTGGTTCGGTCAACGGATTATAGGTTCCGATGACTTCTAAGAACTTGCCATCACGTGGAGAACGACTGTCAGCCGCAACTACACGGTAGAAGGGGTTGCCCTTATCACCTAATCTTGTCAGTCTGATTTTAACTGCCATGCTTTCTTTCTGATCCTCCTTTCGTTAAAATTTTTTTGGGACTTACAACCTTGCGGAATGCCCAATCGACTTTTATCTAAAACGGCGCATTTTGCCGCCACCGAATTGCTTCATCAACAGTTTACCTTGTTCAAATTGTTTTAACAATTGGTTTACTGCCTGAATGGAAGTTCCACTGCCAGCTGCAATGCGTTGTTTACGACTTGATTTAATAATATCGGGATTGACACGTTCTTCCATGGTCATGGACTGAATGATCGCCTTGTTGCGTGCCATTGATTGTTCGTCCAATTTGCCAAACTTGATTTGACCACCCATGGCGCCACCCAGGTTTTCCAAAATTTCGTCCAAGTTGCCCATTTTGGCAAGATTATCATATTGTTGTAAAAAATCGTCCAAAGTAAACGCATTGCGGCGGAAAGTTTCCTCCATGCGTTTCATTTCATTTTCGGTAACTACGGCTTGGGCTTTTTCGATAATGGTTAAAACATCGCCCATACCTAAAATACGGCGCGCGATACGGTCGGGGTGGAATGGTTCAATGTCGCCCATTTTTTCGCCAGTACCACTGAACTTAATTGGTTTGCCAGTAACATAGCGAATGGACATGGCTGCACCACCGCGGGTGTCGCCGTCCAGTTTGGTTAAAACGACACCAGAAATATCCAGTTTTTGGTTAAATTCGGTAGCCACATTAACCGCGTCTTGACCTGTCATCGCATCAACGGTTAATAAAATTTCGGTTGGGTTGACGGCTTTTTTAATGGCAACCAATTCTTCCATTAAATTTTCGTCAATATGTAAACGACCAGCAGTATCAATAATCACGGTATCCAAATTGTTGGACATTGCATGTTTCAAACTGTCTTTGGCAATTTTAACCGCATCTTTGTTGCCGCCATCATAACAGGCAACGCCAGCTTGCTTGGCAACAACTTTTAATTGTTCAATCGCGGCGGGGCGGTAAATGTCATCGGCAACCAATAAGACGCGTTTGCCTTGACCTTTTAACAGCTGTCCCAACTTTCCGCAGAATGTGGTTTTACCCGCACCCTGTAAACCGACCATCATAATTACCGTGGGCGGAGTAGGAGAAACCGCTAACTTAGCGTTATCGCCACCCAAAAGTTCGGTCATTTGTTCGTGGACAATTTTGATAATTTGTTGACCTGGGGTCAAAGATTGCATGACGGTTTCGCCCGAACATTTTTCCGTGGTCGCGGCAATAAAATTTTTCACGACCGCAATGTTTACGTCGGCTTCTAATAATGCTAATTTAATTTCACGCATGGCGGCTTTGATTTCTAAATCTGTCAACTTGCCGCTTCGTGTCAACTTTGCAAAGATGTGCTTGAATTTTTCCGATAAACTTGAAAATGCCAAATCTAACCTCGCTCGTGTTTATTATTAACTAAAATTGATTTCTTGTCAATATTTTATCCGTTAAAAAACCCACGCTGTTGTGGGACTTTTGTTTCGTTTGGAGCGGGTGATAATTTTTTACTACCGTAAAAAAATTTTACCCACTTCAATTTGTCGCAAGGTAATCAATAATAATCAAATCAATAAAAAAGCCCGTTTAACACGAGCAACAAATTGGAGCGGGTGATACTCACTTGCGTTCGTTTTCCCACACCTGCACTTCGTTTGGAGCGGGTGATCGGAATCGAACCGACGCTATCAGCTTGGAAGGCTGGAGTTCTACCATTGAACTACACCCGCGAATGTTTGGATTATAGCACGGCTTCTTTGAAAAATCAAATATTTTTGTTACACAGTAAGAAAAGAATAGCGTCAATCATTGTGCTGTCTGTAATCATTGCCGCAGGCGCTCTTTTTACTGCTGTCTAT
>JAZLKE010000021.1:0-4674 GCA_045597505.1 Clostridia bacterium
GACGGAACTTTTAAGGGATTTAGTGATGGTGAGCATTATGGGATCTTGAATATGATGGGTGGTGGGTGGGGAAGTTATGATGGGTATGGTCCATACCCTGGACTACCTGCAACACAAAATGTCGGTGGCTTGACGCCGTGGGGAAATAATGAAACTGGGAGATATGATTTAAGAACGCCGAACGGAGATGGTAAAGATCGCTATGCTGGCGGTGGGGCAGGTTGGAAAGATGGAGGTGCTGGAGAGAATGTTGGCGGTGGAGGAAGTTGCAGTCCGAATTGTTATCCAGTGTTTAGTAGCGATATACAGAATAGCACTAGGTTTAGGAGTGGGCATGAGTATGCTGGACAATTTATGAGATGGCATGGTTTTGAAACTGGTTCTGTCGGATATTGGCGCATAGACCCAGAAATAATGCCTAGTGTTAATGGAGGCGTGAGTTACGGTAATGTTACAAGTGTACAATCTGGAGCGGTAGGTTCAAGGCGAACACCTGTTGGTGCTATGAATTCTTGGTCGGATTATTGGGGTGGGGACCCAGATTACGACTGTGGGATACGAGCAAGCTGGGTATACAGTTGCAGTGAGGACGGAGAGAAGTGGGGGGCGTGTTCTGAAAAAAAGCGCCGTTAAAGCGCTTGTTTGGTGGAGATAACGGGACTCGAACCCACGACCTATACGTTGCGAACGTATCGCTCTACCAGCTGAGCTATATCCCCGCGTATGATTATTCTATCATATCCAAACATAAGTGTCCACCTTAAAAATAAATGTATTGCTAAAATGGGCGCACTTGTAATAGAATGTGTTGTATAAAAAGGTCACAATGAAAAAAGTTTGGGCGTTTGTTAAAAAATATTATGAAGTTATCGGCTATGCCGTATTGTCTTTATTGTTATTAGGTGCTTGTTTTGTTCAAACTTTTGCTTGGCTTGCTGGTTTTGCGGCGATTGTTTTGGGAATTTTATTACGTAACGAATCCAAAATTTTTGGATTGATTTTATTCATGTATTGTTTTTATCGCATTATGTACATTCCAGAAATCTTGACAATTAGTTTAGAGTTGATTGTGTCTGGTGTGCTGATTTTTGAAATGTTTTGTTGGTATGTTTACCGTGTGATTAAACATGAATACAAATTGAATTGGAAAACTTTAATTCCAATCGGTTTGTTTTTGGTCTATTTGGTTTTACCATTTCATCAATGTGGCTGGCGAGAATTTTTTGCCGAAGTGTTCTTTTTAGGTGCTGTGTACATTGTTTTTGAAGAACGACTTAGCATGGATTTTCGTGCGTTGGTACGGGTCTTTGCCGCAGGACTTTTGATTTCGTGTGTATATTCTACGCTTTATTCGGTTTCTCCGTTATTATACGAAAGTGTTACGTTGTGGTGGTATAATGGTGTGGTTCGTTTTAGTGGTTTAATGTATCACCCCAATACTTTGAATGGTATGGTATTTATTACAATTTGTGGCGTTTTATTATTATATTATCAAAAGAAAATTTCTTTGGTTGAAATGTTGGTTGAATTTGTTTCGTTGTTTGTGTGCGGTTATTTGACTTTGTCGCGCGCGTTTTTGGTAACAATAATTGTTGGGGTGGGAATCTTTGTTTGTTTATATTTAATTAAAGAACGCAAGCAAGCTTTGGTATTAAGTGTGGTTTTGGTAGCTATTATGTGTTTGGTTGGTGGTTTATTTTTCCACATTAGTCGGGCTTATTTTGAACGTATTTCGGACGGACTTGATGAGTTGCCACGGGTACAAAGCGCCACTGTCACATCACAAAATTTTCAAGTTGATTTTGAAAGTAAATCGCCAGAAGAACAACAGGCGATTTTGGAAGGTCGGGCTCTTTATGACCCAGGACGCCACGGTTTGCGTCAATTGTATTGGCGTGATTGGACAGCTTCGCCAAAGTCAATTCTGTTAGGTTACGGTATATCTAAACCGTTAATTGGGCAAATGAGTTCACATAACCTTTATTTGCAAGAGTTATGGAAACATGGTTTAATCGGTTTTGGTTTTTATTTAGCAATGATTATCGGTGCAGTTAATTGGAAAAAAATTAAGCAATGCAAAATTTATTTGCCAATCTTGATTATGCTTGTGCCATATTTTTTGGTAACAATAGTTGAAGAGTGCTTTCTGGATTTTGTCCGCATCGGTTTCATGCTAGCTGCTTTGGGTTTTTTGGAACAAATCGCCAAGCAGCAAATGTCAAAAATTTCAACTGAAACCGCCAAAAGTGAATAAAAAAGATTTTTATATCTTACTTGAAATGTGATAAACTAAATTTCATACACAAGAGGAGAATAGGATTTTGGCAGCAAAGCAGAAGATAACCTTTTATGAACGCTTTTGGAAAAGATTTTTTGATGTAGTACTGTCTTTGTTGGCTTTAATTGTTTTGTCGCCATTATTTTTAATTATTACAATTCTTTCTAAAATTTTAATTCGTGGTAAGGTTTTTTATACACAAGCGCGACCAGGTAAAAATGGCAAAATTTTCAAATTATATAAATTTCGTAGCATGAATGATAAGCGCGGTCCTTCGGGAGCGTTGTTGCCCGATGCTCAACGAATTACTAAGTTTGGTAAAGTTCTGCGTAGTTTAAGTTTGGACGAATTGCCACAATTGGTAAATATTTTGCGTGGTGATATGAGTATTGTGGGACCACGTCCGCGTTTGGTTTCGGATATGATTTTTTACGACCAAGCTGTTTTTCCTGGGTATCGTTTGCGTCCTGGACTAACTGGTTTAGATCAGGTTTCAGGTGGTCGTAGTCAATCAAGTTGGGAAACAATTTTTGAAAAGAACTTGGAATACCAAGAGAAAGTAACCTTATGGGGCGATTTGAAAATTCTTTTCAAAACGGTTGCGGTTGTATTTAAGAAAAATGGCGCTTCTAATGGTGCGGAACAAGCACAACGTGATTACTATTACGATGTTTATTTGTTGCGTACTGGACGCATTTCGCAAGAACAATTTGACTTGGGACACGTGCGTGCTGCTAAATTGATTGCGGAAAAGGGTGTTGTAACTTACCAACCAGATTTGCACCAAAACGAAGAAAAATCTGACGCAGATGTTGTCGAAACTCCTGCAGTTTAATAAAGGGGAAAATCATGTTTCAATTTACAAGAAAACAAAAAGTTTGGTTGGGGGTTAGTATTGCTTGCGTGGTGGCGTTTGTGGCGTTTACTTTGCTGGTTGCGTTTGTCGATAAAGACCAGGTTGGTTTGTCGCATTTGAACCAGTTTTTTTGGCAACATTGCGGGAAAAGTACGACTTGGAAACGCATTACGGATTGCATCGGTTATGCGGTGATTTTGGGTGTATTGGGAATAGTGGCTTGGCAAATTGTTCAATGGCTGCAACGTAAAAGTTTGAAAAAAGTGGATTGGAATTTGTTGGCAATCAATATCGTTATGGTGTGTTTGGTTGCTGTATATGCAATTTTCGAGTTTGTTGTAGTGAATTATCGTCCAGATAGTGACAAGGCGTCGTATCCATCTTCGCACGCGATGTTATTTGCCACGGTGATTCCGTTGTTGATTTATCAAGTTTGGCATTATGTCCAAAGTAAACCATGGCGCATTATTTTGACAGTCGGGTTGAGCGTGCTTTTAGTGATTGGTTTAGTTGGACGTTTATTGTCTGGTGTACATTGGTTTACCGATATTTTAGCAGGTGTAATTATCAGTGGCGCATTTGTAAGTTTATATTTGGTAATTAGCAATCATACAGTTAAATAACCGCTTGTCGGGGGTGGAAAAGTTTGTTAAAATTTGGTTAGCGGTTAATGGGCAATTAACTCAGCGGGAGAGTGTCTCCTTCACGTGGAGAAAGTCGTGGGTTCGAACCCTACATTGCCCACCAAAACTTGTCTAATAAGAACCAAGTGATTTATATGATTGCTGATGGTATTATTGGTATAATAGTTAAAAAACAAGGCTTATAAGAAAGCCTTGTTAGTCAATTTCTAGGTTATCTTTATCAAACAAAGGGTCATTGATAAATTCTTGCAATGATATACCTAAACCATCTGCAAGGTAACAAATTGTTTTCAGTGTTACGCTTTTGCAACGCCCATACATAATATTGTAGGTTGTTGTTTGGTTCATGCCTATCTTTTGGCACAAAGCATATTGTGTCATATTTTTTTCGTGCAATAAGTTGTTTAACCGCGTTGCGACTGCTTCCTGCAAATTCATTATATATAATTGTAAATTAGCGAGTATCTTAAAATATTCGTATATTTGCGATTGTGTTTGATTATTCGTAAATATGCGAGTATAATTATTTTTATGCAAAAGACATTTGTTGATGAAAACGAAGCTCAAATTTTCTTTGAAAGGCTACTTAATTTCAGGATAGGGGAAGATATTGAAAACAAATATATCAATGGTTATAATCGCGCCTATAATACTGATGGATTTACGCGTAGTTGCTTGTTTGAGTTGAAATTGGATTTAGGAGCGAGTTATGGCTTAAAGCAAGCCAAAAAACAAGCCGAAACTTATTCTTGGAAATTAAAAACAAATGGCGAATATTTACCAAAATATTTTGTTGCAGTCGGAATGAATAAAGGTGAAGTCATTATTTATGACAATGCAACAATGGACAAAGTTGAAAAACTTGATTTGTATAATGAAAACGATAAAAACAAATT
>JAZLKE010000022.1:0-53191 GCA_045597505.1 Clostridia bacterium
AAATATTTATTCAGGCAGGAATTACGGGTCTTGGTATAAGTATTATTCACCATGCGTTGAATGTTATCTCTCCTACCAACCAACACAACCAATTTTTTCGCACGGGTCACCGCCGTGTACAAAAGATTACGCGTCATAATCATGTATGCTGCCGTTGCGACTGGAATTACGACCGCATCAAATTCGCAACCTTGACTTTTGTGTACGGTAATCGCATAAGACAAAGTCAAAGCAGATAATTCCGAACGTGGATAGATTGTTACACGCCCATCTTCTAATTCAACCGTAACTTCACCATTAAATTTATTAATTTGGATAATTTTTCCAATATCGCCATTAAAAACGCCTTTCCCCTCTTCGCCGTTACGAATCCATTCCTGTTTATAATTATTGACCGTATGCATCACACGGTCGCCCACACGAAAAGTCGATTCACCGTAAACCAATTCGGTCTTATCTTCATCTGGCGGGTTGATGATTGCCTGCAAACTTTGGTTCAGATTATTTACCCCTGCCACACCTTGCCTTAACGGTGCCAAGACCTGTACTTTACTACTGTCTGAACCTAGATATTGTGGTAATCGTAACGAACACAACCCCAATATTTTGTTTTTAATTTGTTCGGGCGTATCAGCATCGATATAAAAAAAATCTGAACTTTGATTATCCAAAAAAGGCATTTCGCCACGATTGATGCGATGTGCGTTAATTGCAATCGTAGCGCGTTCGTCTGTACGGTAAACATGTGTCAATCGCACAACTGGTACTACCCCAGATTCAATTACATCAGACAAAACGTTACCCGCACCCACTGACGGCAATTGGTCACTATCTCCAATGAATACCAACTTAGTACCGTCCAACACTTTACGTAAAAGCGATGCCATCAAAATACAATCACACATGGAAACTTCATCAATAATGACCATATTTTGCGTAATATAACTGTCACGTGGTTCATGTGAAAATCTTTCCAAACAACGATGGATTGTCATCGCCGATTGCCCAGTCGCCTCCTCTACACGTTTAGCCGCACGGCCTGTCGGTGCCAACATTTGAGTAGTTTCTTCATTTGCGTTGTTAATGTACAAAATTGCTTTAATAACAGTAGTTTTACCCGTACCAGGTCCACCAGTAATTACTGTTACTCCACTGGTTACAGCTTGACGAATTGCCTGTTTTTGCATTTCATGCAAAGTAATTCCGTGCAACTCTTGATAGTTTTCGATCAAATCGTCGATATTTCCTGCTTGCTCTTGCGCGTCTAACATTTGTAACAACCCTGGCTTCTCGTTAGAACGCATCAGCGACAACAACTTCTGAGCAATAGCTTTTTCCGCATTAAAGAAACGCACCAACTGTAAACCTTGTACACCGTCCACATCTACCGACACAACAATTCGGTCAATACATAATTCTTCCACTATTTTATTAAAAATTGGCGTCAAATCTTCCATGTTAATTCGCAACAAATGACAACATTTTTTTAACAAATCAGGCAAAGTCACATATGTATTACCGTCTGTTTCTGCGCTAACTTTCAAAACATGCACAACACCAGCGCGCACACGAAAAGTACCGTTATATGCAACTCCCAAATTTTTCGCCATATTATCCGCGGTAATGAACCCTACACCATCAATCGTTTCAATTAACGCATACGGATTTTTAGATACCGTTGCTACCGTATCTTTACCGTATTGCTGGTAAATTTTCAACGACAAATTCAAAGTAATTTCAAACCGCTGCAACCACATCATTACTTGTTGCATATCGCGAACTTCCAAATATCCTGCGCCGATACTTTGCGCCCTTGTCGCCGAAATGCCTTTAATCTGCGCTAAATCTTGGGGGCGCGACTCCAAAACTTCCATAGTTTTCAGACCAAAATGTTTAACAATTTTACGCGCTGTCGCTGGTCCCACCCCAGAAATCAACCCGCCACCCAAAAATGCCAAAACTTTCTCTTCACTATCAGGCGGCACCAAACGTACGTCTTTGAAAGCAAATTGTTTGCCGTGGCGTGCGTTATTTTCAAATTCGCCCGTAAACTCATACTCTACACCGACCGAAATCGTTGGCACAAAACCGACCACCGTCAATTTACTATCCAGGCGCAAAACGTGGTACCCAGTTTCTTCATTGACGAATAAAACAGACGACACAATACCTTGAATTTTCAAAACAATACAGTATATCGACCAAACTTGACATTAGCAAGAAAAAACGCTTTACAGTCCTTAAAAAAATTGACAGAAAATGTATTTCAAACATTGACTTTGTTTTTTATAAATAGTAAAATATTACTATGGAAAAATTGGGTACAAAATTACATGATTTAATCAATAGATTTAATCAAAAAGATTTGACACCAGAAGCACAAGCCGAAGTTGAACATGAACGCACTTTATTGCAAGCGCATCCCAAATTAAGCAAACTTATGAAAGGTGCCATGATTGGTGTCGCGATGATGGGTCTTACTGGTTGCCCAGGTCCAGTAATACCCGAACCAGAACCCACCCCGATCGTTAAACCAGACGATGAAACCGAAGACCCTACTCCGACGCCTGAACCAGAACAAGAACAAGAACCGGAACCTACTCCTACTCCTACTCCTACTCCTACTCCAACGCCTGAACCGGAGCCAGAACCAGAACCAGAACCAGAACCAGAACCGACTCCTACTCCGACGCCTGAACCAGAACCGATTCCTACTCCAACACCAGAACCTGAACCAGAACCAATTGTTGTTGTCGATTATGTCGCCATTGCCATCACAAAAATTAATGCCTTGAATCATGCGATTATCATCAATGACCAAGCAGCTATTGAAGAAGCCCGCGAAGCTTATAACAATTTAACCGCGGAACAAAAAGCCAACTTCGATCCAGCGGTCTACAAAATTTTGACCGACGCCGAAGCAGCCTTACAAGAAATTAAAGACGCAATGACCGCTGCGGAACAACAAGAAGCCGCCGACGTTGCAGCCGCGCAAAAAGTAACTAACAAAATCAACGCCTTGAAAAACGCTGACCAAGTTACAGTCAACGACGGCACAGAGATTCGTGATGCCCGCGCCGATTATGATGCATTAAACAACAATGCAAAATCAAAAATAGCGCCAGAAACTTTGGCTAAATTAACCGCCGCGGAAACCGCATTGACGGCTGCCGAACAAGCTGCAGAACAGGCTGCCGCACAACAAGAAGCCGCCGACGTCGCAGCCGCAAATTATGTTATCGGCTTAATCAACGCCCTGCCAACTACAGTTACCACCGCGCATAAAACCCAAATTGATACCGCCAAAGCCGAATACGATAAATTAACTGCTAACCAACTGAAAAAAATTCCGACAGAAACCAAACAAAAACTGGCAAACGCAGTTAGTGCTTTGAATACTGCCTTGGCAAATGAACAGGCACAACAACAAGCCGACGCTCAAGCGGCCACCAATGTAACCAACTTGATTGCAACCCTGCCAACCGCCAGCCAAATTACTAAAGACAATTATCAAACATACCAAGCAAGCATTGAACAAGCCCGCGCCGATTATAATGCATTAAATAACAATGCTAAAACCCAAGTCACTAATTACGCTAAATTGACGGCTGCGGAAACCGCGTTGGCGACCGCGATTGAACAAGCCAATGCCCCAGTCTACAGCACACCAGACTTGAACAAAACGATTGGTGACGGCGCATATCATACCCCGAACTTTGTCGGCAATGAAGATGATATTTACGGTACCAACAACAATCCATTTTTGGCAGTAAATTATTATTTAAGCCAAGCCGAAATCTACTTTGAAGGTATCGCCGACAAAATTCA
Organism: Clostridia bacterium; assembly: GCA_045597505.1. Lineage (GTDB taxonomy): Bacteria > Bacillota > Clostridia > Christensenellales > UBA1242 > RGIG8050. The sequence continues at coordinate 3,829 of JAZLKE010000022.1, forward strand.
AGACAAAGAAAAATTCCAAAGTTTGATTGATACGGTAAAAAATGCTGAATTTTCAATGGCTTCAGATACGTCAAATCCAAACTTCGATGAAACTCACAACGCCATAGCACTTGAACTAAAACCATATTTCCAGTATATTGTAAACAAATTAAATACCGATGTAGATGCTTGTAATTTCTATGGTTCTGTTAGTTTGCTGGCGTGTGAAGCATATAAAGAAGGTTTGGGCGCAGCCAAAAATCGAAATGGCACACGAGAAATGGATTATTACCAAACAAAAAAAGAACAATACCAACTGTACATTGACGAAGAAACAGGAATTGATGTACAAAATATCAATGAAGTTATTTGTTTGTTAGACGATTTAATCAACCAATCAAAAAATAATGGCAGTAAATACAAGACCAATGACATGAAATGCGTGATTGACCTTTATATGGGTTTAAAATCTCTTATGGCTATGCACGACCGCACTAAATATCGTTTAGGTCATGATAAATATGCGGAAGGCATGAATGACCCGATACCAGCTACAATTTCACGTGCCATAGATAATTTTGGAATTGAAAACAACCAAGGTATGGGACTTTAATTTTCAGCAACTACAAAATAAAAAGGACGGCTTCCCCGTCCTTTTTATTTTATAATCAGTCGGTTTCTCCGCGACGCCAACCGTAGGCAATCTCCGGAGTGAATGGATTCGTGCCCTCCATAACATCATCGTATCCTGTGGCATTTGTCGTATCTCCATTTTGAGGATTTAAAGTACCATTATAATTATCCCAGAATTTGGTTACCGTATACACATTATTAACTTTCTTATATTTATCCAACTCACCTGGGAATGCCGATTGGTCACAAATCCAAAAATATTGTCCGTTACGCGCCCAATATTTCATGTATTGATGGTAACCCGCGTAACCGTTGGTTTCCGAATAAACCGATTTAATCATTTTGCAGGCGGCTTCAAAGTAATCGTACGGAATATATAATTGGGCGTATTGACCTTTATTTGCAGTATCAACTTTTGGCTTTTCTCCATTCAATTCAATTTCATCCAATTTCAAATAATCAGCGCCAGCACCATATCTACTACTCCATTTTGTCTTTTCGGCAGTGGCATCATTTACCCATTTACTATCGTTAATTAATGCTTTCGCATCAGAATCTACACGTTTAATTTTACGGATCACATAACGTTCGTTATATTCGTAACGGTCTAAATACGAACGGGCATGTGATTCATCCATCGGGTGATCTTTATTATCACCATAACTATTCCAACCATAATATGAAGAAGCTTTTTCACCCGGCTTTACCAAGGTATACGTTTCGTCTTCGACTATGCCGTCACTGTTTTTTTGTTGTTCGCCCGACATTTGGATCATCGGGAAGACCGTGGTGCTGATTTTACGTTTCAAAATTGGCGCGGTAATGACTTGTTGTGTTGCGGTTGTGTCGACCTTGTTCAAATATTCAATGTTGTTTTCGTATTTTTCCATACGTTTCCATACCGCGAACGCTTCAATGGTTAACCAACCGTCGGTTGATTTCAAGGTTTCGCCAGTTTCCACGTCTTCGTAATCACCACGGGCGGCTTTGTACGCCGAACTGTACGCATAAACGTTAATCCATTCGCAATAGTCACGGAAAGTGATAAATTCAACTTCTTTACCATCGCGTTTGGTAATCCAATTCATACGATATTCCACCATGTCCGTGGTACGTTTTTCTTGGGTGACGCCTTCGTATTGAATTTCGCGACGATAATTTTGGTTCAAAACCCATTGGAAATCTTCCGCATCAAAATCGCTGGTACCGTCAATTTTTTTCTTTTCATCCAATTTCTTGGATTTGAAATAAATATAGTGGTTCAAACGGAATTTTTTAACAATAGGTTCTTTCTCATTTTTAATTACATAATTAAATGATTTACTCCACTCAACATACTCAGCCGTACTCGAACCCGCGCGGAATAATGCCAAGAACGCCGCGCGATCCGAATTGAATTCCATTGCTTCCGCTAATTCACTTTCAGTTGCGATCGCGCCTAAAAAACTAACAGAAAGAGCTTTATTACTCCATGGATGCTTATATGCGTTTTTACTTGAATCTGGCAAACCATTAACCACGTCATTCTTTACAATTCCATTCTTATATTCTGTCGAATTGTTCAACATTTTGAACAATTGGTAATCCGCGTAAGTGCTGTACCAAATTCCGTCGGTAAATTTCGCACCCATGACAATTTCAGTGTATTCATCAGGAGTGAACGAATCAGTTACAAAGCCAGAATTTTTGTCGTTATCCACGGTCGCTGTCCAGTCGTCCGCCAAAGTATAACCGACCGCACGACCAGTTACTTTGCCATCTGCGCCGAATTCAACATAACCACCCGTCAAAGATTTGACCATTGCATGATTTTTAATTTGGTCGAATTGTTCCGCGTTAAATCCTTGACTGCGCCACCATGCGGCTTCTTCCAAATAATCGGACTTGTTACCAGTATATTCGGTTTTGATTTGACCATTATTGTTGCTGGTAACACCAGTTGTCATTTTGTGACCGTCGTTTGCCACAATTTGACGCGCAATTTTGAAATAACCATTAATTTTGCCGTCTTTGTCTTTGGTATAGAAATCTGGCACGCTGTAATAACCACGCAACTCGGTAATACCAGTTCCTGTCGGTTTATCTGTGCCATTGTTTTGTGTCAGACCGTTGTTTGTCAACCAAGTATAGAACGCATAGCCAGTCGAATTTTCAACTTCGTGAGCTTCCAATTCATAAATTGCCAAGATGTCGGTGCCAGCGTTAAATGTCGAACCAGTACCCAAACCAGAACTGGTACCAAACAATTTATTGTCATCGGTATCTATGTAGAATGCCGCACCTTGTTTGATTTGTTCATTATTGATTGCTTTCAAATCGATAGTCACGCTACCAGTACCATAGACATAGTAGACACCACCGTTACCGTTTTTAAACACAGTATCAGCATGAGTGCTTATCACTGTACCAGTAATTGGTTCACCAGACACAAAGGCACCATCACCGTCTTGGTCAGTGAAAATATCATCTTCAATCATTTTTTGTGTTTTGTTTGCATAAACTGCGCGCAAACCACCTTTACCGTTTTCAATGAAACTTAAGATGTTGCCATCTATCGTTGCCGACAAAGCGTAATTCAAATCATACTTGTTATTTTTGTCGTCGTAGAAGTTTTTCTTAATAAATTCAATTTGCTCATCAGACCATTGGTATTGTTTCGATTTCAAATCGAAAATGTAATCTTCGGTACCTGTCGCGACGCCGTTGTATTTACTGTTAATATATGTACCGTCGGTGTTGATACCTTTATACAACAATTCGTACAGGCTGCCACCCAAGTTGATGATTTCGTTATATTTGGTAATGGTCAAGCCCATTGACGAACGCGCCGTCAAATAGTTGGTCAACGCTTCCCATTTCTTATTTTCATTACCATTACCTTTCAAAGCGATGATACCGTTTGAAACATTAATGTCGTTTTCGCTAATCGGCGCAGAAGACCAATTCAAATCGACCGCACCAATACTGCTGACACGTACATCGTTACCGCCCAAATGACCAGTCGTAATCCAGTTAGTTTCTTTAGCCATTACAACATCGTTTTCGTTCTTTAACAAATAGATGAATTGCGGAACGGTCAACATGGCAGATGAACCTTTCAAATCCTTGTCGTTGGTGTAAACATAAAGTACATATGATGCAGGAATATTTTCGACCAAACCACTAAAATCATTTGGCGCGTTGTAAACAATATTTTTACCGCCTTCTGTATAGATCAAATTATCACTGTTGAAAATGTTAGCAACATAATAATAATATTGTTGGAAACTAATTTCCTTACCGTTAATTTGGGTTGCGCCAGTTTTTTGACCGACCACATAGTTCAAATAGATTTGCAACGGATCTTTGTCGGTAAAGCGCTTTTCGTCGGTCATTTCCGCGTTAAATAAGCGCTTGTAGCCGTCCATTGATTTCACGTAACTAATCGTACCATTACTGTTATATTGACCGAAGTAACCTGTCAGTTTTGATGTCTCTTTATCAAATGCGTTGACATAAATCATGTCAAATAATTCATAGTTACCAACGAACTCTTTGGTGTCGTCTTGTTTGGTAAACGCGTTTGTAAATTGTTCCTTATTTTTATCATAATTAGACTTACTATAATCTACATTACCATCAATATAATTGAACCAACCACCATTTTCCGCTGCCTTTTCCAGAAGTTGATAATCCATGTATTGTTGCCAAGTAAATTTGCGGTTTTGTTCACCGTTAATACCATTTTCTGGTCTGGTAATCGCATCTTGATAAGTGAAGAATGTAATTGCGTCAGCATAACGTTTTTGACGTGCTGCGGCCAACACAGCATCGTTCGGCATCGCATTATTATCACCGATAGCACTGTACATTAAATAATCTTGATAATTACCCAAAGTAGTGTTACCACCACGGTCACTGAATACTGGCGTATGGTCATTTAACGTTCCACCAACAGTTGAACCATTGACCCAATTAATCAATTGTTGTAATTTACCAACTTTCTTAGTTACACCATTTTCAATGACATCCACTTCCGTGTCGTCGTATTTTTCGACCCAAACATACTTGCCGTTAATCCATTCATAGGTAATATATGTCGGCAAAGTAACCACCCAATCATTCAACAATTCAATACGACCCGGCAAATCTTTTTTCTTCAATTCACTCAACAAGTAACCAAAGTATTCATCTTGGGTCATAGTTTGTTTTTTCAAGGTTGTACTGCTGATTTTCCATTGATTATTTGGCGTGTAGAAATTATTAGTTGATTTGCCATCTTTGGTGGTAATAATACGGTTTGCAGTGATATTCGGGAAATCAACCGTTAATAACGGCATACGACGTTCACCACCAGCCACGCTTTGGAAGCAATAACCAACTGTTCGTCCAAAATACATACCCACACGACTACCTAAGGTATTACCAATTTGTGTTGCCGAAATATTAATTGCAGAATGAGTATTAGTTGAATTTGTTACTTTACCATAAGTACCGTTACCACCAACAATACCACCAATGTTCAATTGGTAAACACTGCTGCTACCACTCAACACATTGACGTTAATATTGATATTTTCAATTAAACCACTGTTCGGGTTACTTTCAAAACCATCATTGTATCCTGCAATACCACCAACGGTCATACCCCAATAACGTTGTCCATCAGTACTTTGTTGCGACGGGTTCGCACGATAAATATACGAAGTACCAGCTGAACTTAAAACTGACCAACTGTTCAAAGTCATAGCTCCGTAAACATAGGAACCAACCGCTTCACCAGAAATTTTACCTAAGTTGATACCAACAATACCACCTAAATAGTACTTACCAGACAAAGATGTCAAAGCAGTAACTGACGGTTTTTTCAATTCTACGGTTTCGTCCATGACGCCAATCAAACCACCCGCCACGTTACCAGAAATGTTAGCCAAACTACCACTCATGTTGTTCAAAACAACTTTACCAGTATAGTAGTAATTGTTTACAAGACCAGCGCTATCCACGTCAACACGTTCGCCCAATTGGTTTTTCATGAACCATGCTTCTTCGCTGTTATTAGAATTGGCTATGACTACGTTATAAACTGTACCAGCGGCATCCTTTTGAACAATTTCTTTCTCAAAATTACGACGCTTAATTTCAGTCATTGTAACGTTGTTATCATTTTTTGTTTCGACACGATAAGTGTTCGGATTCGAAGTTACGAAACCATAGATACCACCCGCAGCACCGTAACCACGTTCATAAGACATATTCAAGCCTTCAACTTTCGCATACAAGGTTTGACGGTAATAATCCAAACCAGTGGCAAATTCCGCACCAACATCAGTTTGTTGGTTATGGAAGTTAGCAGTTACCGAGACTTCACTGTGAACATTGTAATTTTCGACATCGACTTGCGAAATTGAGTTTGAACTACTTTCTTTCGGGTTAAAGATTACCGCCAAGCCCGCAACACCACCAACAATATTGGCACCTTTAATCAAGCCTGTACTCTTAACATTAACATCGACGAAGTTAGTGTTGATTGCAATACCCGCAATACCACCAACATAGCGCGCGGTTGCGTTGATACCGCCGATTTCAAAATTGATGTTACGAATTGTCGCATATTCAGTCTTACCAAACAAGCCCATGGTTGCTAAGTCATTCGTTACCGTATCCAAATTGATACCGGACATAGTCAAACCATTACCTTCGATAGTACCAGTATAGATAACCTTATAAGTATCTTTAATACCACTTAATACGATATTATCAACCATACGCAAGTGGTTATTGTTACGGTTACCTTCAATGCTGGTAATTTGACCGTTATCTTTATCACCTTGGGTTGCACCCGCCGTTGCAGCATAAGTATAGTTATTAAATTGTTTTTCGTTCCAAATTAAGTATGGATTGTTCTTGGTGCCTGGGTTGTACAAGTATGGAGACCAGTTCAAAGTTGTTTTACGGTAGCTAACCGCGATTTCGTTAGCTTCACGCAACATTGGACCTTTATCGGTCATCTTCCAAACAGTATTTTTGTCTGAAATTTCCCAGTTCGACGCTTGACCTATCGAAAAACCATTATACTTGTTGATATCAACATAGCGCGAATCAGTATTATTATCCAAACGCTTCAAGGTATAACCCCAATCGTCACTGGTATTATCCGCACGTACCGCATTACCCGCAAAAATCAAGTTGTACAAACCAACTGTATCAACAGTACCAACTTCGGCACCATTATTACTTGCCACGAACGCCGAATAGAAGTCCCAAGTGCTACCTGGTTGCAAAATAACATTGTTATTTTCAATACAGTTTTCAATCACACCACCAGTTAAGTTTTGATATACAAAACCACCAGCCGAACCTTCGGTACCAGTCTTCCAAATGACCATATTAACTAAGCAGTCTTTAATTGTACCACTGTTAGCATGTGCGAAGCCACCCAAAGAGTTACGAATTGTGTGAACATAACCCGCTTCTGAAATGTAGTTAGTGTATGGATCGCGTTCTACCGAAGCACCCATCGCATAAGATTGAATAATTGTACCAGTGTTTTGACCAACAAAGCCACCTAACATGCTGACACCTTTGTTGTCACCTAAATTATTAGCGTTGGCGTTGTTAGTAACGTTCGCATCGCGGAAGAATGTCGAAGTAATTGTACCATTATTAACACCGACGACACCACCCACAATTGAGTTCATAACGCTCTTTTCTTCAATGCCGCTGGTAGTAGTTAATTTTTTCGGTCCGTCTAATTCAACATCAATCAAAACACGACTGTTGGTAATCATATACAAGTTAGCGCCAACCAAACCACCAACCGTGACATCCATTTGGTCATTATTAGCCTTGATAAGCAGGCGACCAGTCGAACCACTGTTTTCAAATTTATTATCACTGGCGCCATTAGTACCTTTCTTAACAACAAGGTTCATTGCACTGTAATTTTCATATTTAGCAACGTTGGTACGATCTGGCGAAATCCAGCGGTCAATATTGGCAAACATATCAACATCATAAACACCCCATTGACCTTGCGCGTTTTTAGACAAACGGTAACCACTCTTGTTGAAGTAATTTTTGATGTACAATTTTCCTTCTTCGTTAGTGTCTATTTCATAGAAATATTCGTCGTCAATCAAGTAACCGTCTTTATTAAATGGCAATGAATCTTTCAAATATTGATTATTAATTTCATTCTTAACTTCACTTAAACCTGGTTGTTCAAATTGCCATTGTGGAACAACTGCACAGTTAGAAATAATACCATTATTGACACCTGCCAACATACCAACACTAACCTTTTTATCGCCTTCATAGTTGGTTAAATCGACTGTTAATGTAGTAATCGGCGCACTGGTGGTACCACGAGCAAAAACAATTTGCAAATTCTTAACCACTGAACCCGCTGGAATTGAGGTAAACAAACCAATATTTTCTGGATCATTTTCCAAGTCGAATCCAGACATGTCGAAAATAATTTTGAAGTTGTTACCATCAAGTGTTGTATCTTCTGGGAATGCAGCTGGCTTCCATTTTCCATTTTTCAAGTCAGAAATTTTAGAAATATAGATATCGCTCATTAAGATATAATCAACACCTGAGCTTAAAGCCATTAAGCGTTCCGCATTACCTTCTTTACCATCTTGGCTTTGTGAAATATAAACTTTAGAATGATCGTCCATTGAAGACTCTAAGGTTTTATCCGTAGTAACAATGCTAATATTACTGGTAATTGTTCTGACATCTTCGTATGGTTTAAAATAGTATTCGTCTTCTGCGTATTGATCGTTATAATCTTCCGAACCCTCTTTGCCATTTTTTACCAATTCACCTTCGTAGGAAGTAATTGCCTTGGCACCTGCAACATATTGTTTGTCGAAGCTGTTGATACCGTAAGAAACAGTTGCCGAAACCTGCATAACAGTAGTAGCTGCTTCCCCGATTTCACGTTGCAAATAGGTAACTTCCCCGTCACGATAGAACGAATAGTTGACACGGGTTCCCTCTTGCGCCCTGTTTTGGATAACCAAATAAGTATAGCCATCGGCATATTTTATATCGTAAGTGTTAATTTCTTCTTCCAAACGGGTCAAAGAATTTTTTACATAAGCCAAATCTTCCGCTGAATAATAAGACAAGTTCAATGGACCAGTAATAACCTCAGGAGTATATTTCAAAATAACAGAAGCGTTGTCCAAAACAACAGTATCGGTAGTTTCACCGTCAATTTTGACTTTCCAGGCTTTAATTTCAAACAATACTGGTTTAACTTTTAACGAATAATAGAACCATTCGTTACCCTTTTCTGTGGTACGGGTATATGGAATACGAATATCAATATAGTCGTTTAAGTTTCTTGCCGAAGCACGCAAAGTTACGCCAACCGTTACATCACGGCGACCTGCCATTACGACATTGTAAGCGAAGAATTCATAAGAATTGAATCCGTTTTTCAAACCACCATTAAAGATTTCAATATACTCAGGATAGAAAATAATTGTATCATCTTTTATCAATAAATGGTAATCACGCGAAGTACCAATTGATTGAACAAATTTTTCAACTTGACCTTCTTGTGTATTTTCCCAACCAGCGAAATAACCAACTTCACCTTTCAATGTTTCAACTTGGATTTGCAAACCAATCAACGTATCAGTCATTGGGTCAACACCACCAACAGTTGGAATACCCGCCGCATAACCAACACGAATATTGCTGGTAATATAGTTCAACGCATCAATATCATTAAGTTTTTGAATCAAAACTTGGTTACCATGTTGTTCAATAGCTACGTTGATACCACCGTTTACATTTACTACGTTAAATTTAATGTTTTGATTATTGATTGCATTGTTTAATGAGTTTTCAAAACTTTGCAACATCAAGTTAACCATGTTACGAATGCTGATGTCGTCCGAATAAGACACGACAGCGTGCAATTCCATAACGACATCGTTTACGCCCAAATTCAAATAGTTGTTTTCTGCTGCAGCCAAATAAAAACCGTCGACCGAAAATAATGCTGGCGTAATGTAATATTTGAAAGTATTGGTTGGCGTGCTGGCACCCAAATCTTCCGCATATGGAATACGAATTTCAATCAAATGGTCACGCAATGCCACAACAGGTGCCAAATCGACAGTGAAAACAAAGTTTTCATCGAAAATATCATCAACAGTTACTTTTACCAAATTTGAACGTTCACCAGGAATTGTAATTGCACGATTAGTACCACGTTCAACCACTTGGATACGATCGGTAAAGATTTTTGCGGCATCCGAAATTTCAACCGAATAAGTTGCCGATGTACCCAATGCCTGTACTGAATAATTATTATCAGAACTTAATACGATGTCACTGATATGATCTTTCCATTCATCAATAGTATAACCAGTCGAAACCAAAACCTGGTTAGATACCAATGTATTACTGTTATCAACCAATTCTGGGATACCGTTACGATAATTGATATAGGTTGACATGTTCAAAATCGTATCAGTTTTATCAGTAGCCCCAACGTAACGAATCAAGGTATAACCTTCGAAACCAATATTATTAGCTGGATTATCAATCATGATATAGTTACCAGCCAAAGCTTCCAAGTTACTCTTTGCCAAATCAATCATGTTTTGCAATTTTGCATCAACGTTTTTGCAAACATTAATCATTGCCACATAACGGATTGTGTTATTAACTTTGCTGGCTGGAGTCAACAACAAGCAATCAGCACGGTCTGGGTGGATATATAATTCATTGCTTGGTACACCAACACCTTCGATTGTCCAACCACGCAATTCAAACAACAATGGAGTAATTTCAATGCAGTAACTGTACCAAATTTCTCTGCCATTGACTGTGGTCAAATACGGAATATAGACATAAATGTTGTTTTTCAAAATTGAAGAATCAGCTGGCAATTGGACACGCAAGATATTGCGACCGACATCAGCGACAATGGTCAATTTTTCATAAACGGCGGTAGTACCATCAGACGAATTATCGAAACCTGATTTCAAGCTGCCTGCACCTTCTACCCATAAATATGGATAAGAAACTTGACCACGAATATTGCGCAAAGTATAAGATTTGGTTTTACCAATAACTTGGTTAACCTTCAAACGGCCCATAACAGATGGGTGTTCTGGATTAGGTACTTGCGAAGCCGACCAGATACGATATTTAATTACACTTTCCACAATATTGCGCTTGTCTTTGTTAATTTCAACAAATTCTGGATAGCCAGCAGTATAATTAACAGCGCCGTCCACAATGATAAATTGACTGTCGGTCAAACTGATTTCAATGTGCGCACCTTCGTCGCCTTTAATATTCAATTTTTGGTTCCAATTGTCAATATTTGCTTTAATCGCGGTTAAAGTATCACCCGTGTAGAACGAAATGTCCGTAGTAATCATGCGGTATTGCAAATCGTCCGTAGTTTCTTGATCAATAATCCAAGCCGCGCGTTCTGGATGTTCTACTGGTTCGAAGCCCAAAACTTCATAATAAACTGGATGAATGGTAAATTTACATTGTGCTGTAAATTGGAATTCAACCACAGTGTCAACGCTTAAATTATGGTTTAAGGTAATGGTTACATAGTTTTTACTATTATGATTCCATGACAAGGTACCTTCGGCTTGGTTCATGGTTTTACCTTCGCCTAAACCTACGCCTTCAAAAACAGAATCATCAATATAGTAAGTCTTAGTCGAACCAATCGCTTGATATTCGTCACGGTTAAACGAATTTATGCCATTATCAACAACAACTCGGAAAGTTTTCCAGATGCGATATTCTGGATCATTACCCCATTCGGGGGTACCTTCATAAGCTTTATAGTTAACCGAAGTCGTTACTTGGAAATAATATACGCCAGTTTCCGCACTGGTACGAGTTTTAGAAACATATTTTGATGCCGAGAAACCAGTCGACAATTCTTCCATCATGGCTTTCACGGTTTTGCCATTAACAGTAGTATCAAGCAAGCTTTGTGCATATTCAAAGACTGGCACGAAACGATAGCCATTGCTTTGTGACAAGTTTTTGGTAAAGGTACCAATGTCGGTTACATGAATTTCGTCATCATTGTAACCCGACAAAGCAAAATCGGTAACTTTATACAAAACTGGATGAATCGTTAAAATGAAAGCAATACGTTCTTTATCATAACTATCTGGTTTTTCATTCGCACCTGGAACCAAGTTTTTGTTTTTATAAATGAAGACTTTTAATTCTTGGCTTGCCAAAGCGATGTCCGCATCCAATTCAACGTGCAACACATTACCATTGACGGAAACATGCCACGCACCGTTACCATTGTAACGTTCTAATTTCTTATCGTCGTCAGCATAGTTTTTATTACCGTTGTAATACAAAGCAATTAAGTCGTCAGTAAACGAACCAAATTCTGGAATATCCAAGGTATAATCAGCAGCATAACCAATTGTAATTTCCACGGTACGGCTGCGCGGTACATTCGGGTACGCTACACTATTACCCTTGACTTTATTTGAGTAACGAACATATTTGAAAATGTCACGAACCGTACTTTCCATGTTGTTTTCGTCAATCGCGGTTACACTGGCTTCGCCGTGTTCGTCGTAAACCACAGCTGCGCGTACGACCAAATATTGACCACCGATAGTTTCGGTATCAATCAAATCTGCCCAACCGCTGTCACCAGTGGTAGCTAATTTTTCATTGAAAGCGTTAATTTTGCTTTGAATTGTGTCAGCCAAAGCACTGGAAGCATCCATTGCGTAACGGACACGAGCACGATATTTTAAGTCACTAACTTTTTCTTCATTGGTGTTGGAAATAATCAACCACATGTGTTGTTCTGGATGGTTAACTACTTCGAAGCCCTCTACCACAAACCATGTCGGTTGAATTGTCATAGTCAAAGTTGCGATTTCTGGAGTTGTTGTCGTACCAATGTTGTATTTGACTTCAACGGTAATTGCAGTATTAACAATTGCCGAGTTTTTCGCCAAGACAACTTTCAAGACCGTTTCATTTTCGCTACCATGATTTTTAACCACAGTTACATTTGCATTGGTTGTATCACTGACGGTTACGTCGGCATTGGTAATATCCTTGAACGCCGCACCTAAATGATAATATTCAGTCGTGCCAACCGCTTGATAGTGTTTTGCACTCGTTGTAATACCTGAATTAACTTCGTCAACATATTCAATATAATTTTGAATAGTGTTCAAGGGGTTATTTTCTACGTCAAGCAGTTTTGGACTACGACGATATTCAGAAGCACTGTCACCATAATCGACCGCAGCGGTTAACTTCAAATATTTACCAGTACCTTGACCATCAAATTCAACTTTTTCAATATCCAACAAGCCTTCATTATTCAATCTGGTATTAAAGCTTTCAATAAAGTTGCTAATATCTTCCGCAGTAGCCGAATCACTGGCTTTGAATTTAACATTGTCGTTGTATTTAACCACGGCACGATAACGAATATCGGTCGGTTCTTTCTTAAACAAGCTGACTGGAGTTGACGGTGTATAAGTTTCAACACCAACCACTTCAAATAATACTGGTTGTACCGTTAACACGAAGACCGTGCTGGAACCAGCGTAAAATTTGAAGACCAAATCTTCGGCAGGAGTACCATCAACTTTATCAACCAACAATCTTCTAACCGAGGTTTCGTCCGACAACAATTCCAATGTCAAAACATTATCCGCAAAAGTTGCTTTCCAACCACGTTCCGCCAAACTGTTTTCGTCATAGACCAAAACATCCATATCCATGCTGAGTGTTTTGTTCAAATCAATTTTGTATGTAGCAGTTGTACCAACCGCCTGCACCGCCGTACGAGTACGTGGACCAGTCGGCATCGATGGATATTTACCATCTTCGTTACCACGACCGAAAATTGCGTACCAAAAATCAACATCAACACGTACCAAACAATCACCCACGGTTTCTGATTCGGATTTAGACACCAAAACTGGTGTACCAGTTGTATAGTCCAAATAAGCCGATACGCGTAAGTCGCCCGAATACATACTGCTGTCATAGTCGCGTGCAATTTTGTTTGAACCTTCGCCTTGGAAATATTCTTTGAAGATTTCAGCGCATTGAGCCAAATTCAAACCATTATAAACTGTGGATTCGCCTTGTTTATCGTGATAAACCAAAGACCAAGATGCTTGACCAAAAATTGGATCAAAGGTCAAATCTTTCGGCGAATCAGGTTTTACACCATAGTACATGTAAATGTTACGATCTTCGTTGTTTTGGTCTTTAACGGTCAAATCATCAACCGTAAAATACGCTGGCACAATATTCAAAATGTAGTCAGGTTCTTCGTTACTATCTTGGACAAAAATACCGATGTGGATTGGATGGCGAATCAAATCTTCGTCAGCGTCTAAATGAACTTTAACACAACGTGCGTTTTGTACGTCTTTTTCAACTGTCCAATTTGAACCATCAACATATGGTTCCCAAATCTCTACACCATTAACGGTACGACCAATTTTAATACTTTGGAAAAGACGGTTAACGTTATAAACCACGTCAAAACCAATAGCTTGTGCCTTAGTGTTGTGCGGAATGCCTTCGTACATTTCGTAACGGTATGTATTTTGAATAGTCGTTGCACTACTGGTCGAGTTACCAATAGTTGGAATACCGTTTTCATAATTTACGCCCGCTAACACGGTAACGTAATTAGAATCATCAATACGGATAACCAAACTTGAATTATTCAATGATTGACGGAAGTTTTCAATATAAGTATCAAAATCAAAGTTAGCAAAAGTCGAGCTAGTGCTGTGGGTAGTTTTATAATCCAAAACCAAATTTTGCAACCAGTTTGCATCACCAATTTTGATTAAAACTGGATTTTCATCAATATGGTCAGCCAACAAGATTTGTTCCACTGTGAAATACGCAGGAATAATATTCAATTTGTACATCAATTCGCCTTCTTGGTTATAAGCCAAGATGACCAAAGTTTTATTAAACAAGTTGGTTTTTTCGTCCAAAGTAACGGTAATAACGTTTTCCTTGGTATTCAAAGTTGCGTTCCAATGGAAATCTTTTTGCCAAGTATATGTATTGTCCGCGCGAACTTCGTATTTATCCAATTTTGAATCATAATTAGTATTTGGCAAAGCTACATTGTAACGAACCTTGGTACCAATAGCTTGTGGAATTGTACGAACACGACCATTTGGTGCTGGTTGCAAATCAGTAATTGAACCATTACTATTTCCGTTTTCTTCACCAAAAGTCTGTACTGGAAGATAAGTTGTAATTTTTTGTTTACCATTACGGTTTAATGTTGGTTTACCATTAACGTAATCAAAGTTGGCTGTTACCATTAAATAACTGGTTGCGGTAATTGGTTTTGACAAATCAGCACGGGTCAAAGCACGAGTTTTAGAATTAAAATCAAAGTTCAAGATACCGTCGCTATTAGGAACACGGCTGAAAGTCAAAATTGCATTTGAATTCAGGTTATTTTGTGCCGCCAAAAGTTCTTCGTTGAAAGCGTTAATTGCTGTTGTTACATCACTGTCGTTAGCAACCGCTTTAACACTGCCCGCCTCTATCGTCACTGTTGTCGGGTTTGACAAGGCAACCAACGGACGCATTGGGTTATTTTGCAATTTGAATTCGCCAAAGGTAAAGTAAACTGGAATAATTGTCAATTCCATTTGTGGTTGGCTGGAATCCGCAGTTGAAATAACGTTGACTACAATTCGACCAGCATTAATCAAAGTATCATAAGCAGTATTGTCTGAAATGGTCTTACTGCGATTTTCCAAACTAATGGTGATTGCTACATCGTAACCATTTTGAACTTTGGTACTGTTAATCGCATAGTTCCAGAATTCACTTTGAATTGAAACATCATTATTCGCACTTGGAATCAATTTCAATTTATTACCATGCAAAGCACTCCAACCACGGAAAGTATAAGTAGCCGAAGTACCGACCGCCAAATATTCCGTATGTTTTACCAAAGCATCGGCCTGTTTTAATTCATAATTAAAGGTTTGCGCCAAACGACAATCAGTATTGCGACCCAAAACTGGAACCCCGTTTTCATAAGTATAGGATAATTTGACGCTTGCTTGACCATGCGCCGCATCAATTTCCGCGTTCAAAGAACTGGAATTTAATAAACTGGCGTTGAAGTCATTCATTTTTTCAATAATCGTTGAGTTAGCAACCGCGGTGTTATATTCAAACACGGCACGATATTGCAAAGCCAACAAATCATCATAAGTTGCAACTTGAACACGGCTTTCGTAATGGTCAACAATTTCCAAACTATTAACCTTGAAATAAACTGGCACGATCACAACGCTTAAATATGGATTTACATAATCACCAGGACGTGTATACGGAATGCGAATTTCCAAAGTCTGGTTAATCAATTTAACATCTGGATTTAAACGCACCGTTAAGGTTTGATTTACCGAGTTAATGGTTACATCGCCCAAATTCGATTTAATCGTAGCCGAAGTACTGCTTACACCATTAAAGGTAAAGCCAGCGAAATTAGGTACGCAGTCAGTCGGGAATGCGATGTCATATACCGCAGTTGTACCCAATGCTTGATATTGTGTTTGAAGCATGGTGCGAACAGCATAGTCTTCGGTATCCGTACTTGGGTCAATCACAAAACTGTCACGATAACGCGCATCCAAAACCATGGTTTCGGTAATTGCTTTAGGATTGCTTTCGCCTTTAATCGAAACTTCAATTTTGAAACGGGTGCCATTTGGTAAGCGGTACGCAATTTGTGAATTGGTTACCAATTTAGTTTTGAACCAGTAATCCCCTGTCCATTTGTAACCTTCCAAACGCGACCAAGACGAAACCATTTTGGGTTTGCCAGCACCAGTTAAATACGGTTGGAAATAACCTTCGTCTTCGTTGTAAATCATTTGAACGAAGCCAATTGAATAAGTAACAGTATCATAAATTGGTTTGCCCGACAAATCAGTACCAATTTGTACCATTTCGGTGTGATAACCATCACTGGCAGTAGCGATCGAAATATCGGTTACATTGATGTAATACGGCGTCGGGTGAACTTTTAATAAGCCACCTGCCGAATTACTGTCCAAATAAATCACACCAGTATTGGTTTGACCAGTGGTCAAGGTCAAGGCACTCTTGTTACCGTCAACTGGATTAGTTTCCGCAAAGTGTGCAATGGTTAAGTTGTAAACACCTTGCTTAATCAAGTTGAACGTTGCGGAATCAACTGCTGGAGTTTTAGTTTTTGCCAATGTCGAACCAGCCAAGTTTTCGGTTACAAATAAACGAGAACCCGAAATATCATAGAACGGATCAACATCTGGTGCAGTAATCACAACAGCCACATCAATACGTAAAAAGTATACTGAGTAGAAATTTTGTACTTCCGCACTCGGATTCAAGCAAGTTAATTTAAATTCTAATTTAGCTTTACCGCCTTCCAAATTGATATAGGCAATATTGGGATTTTCGGCGAACAATTCATAATAAACACCATCGTACAAGAAAGTGAAAGTTAACAAATCCGAACTCCATGGACGATCGGTACGTACCGTTACATCATAAGACGCACTAGAAGCACCGTCCAAAGTAATTGAATCTTGAACAATGTTCAAATAGTTTACCCCGCCCTTAACATCAACTTTAACCTTAGCGTTCAAGGCATCTAAGACGAATTTATTATTTTCCCAGCCAATAATTACACCGTTACCATCTTTAATTGGTCTTTCCAATTCAACATACGGGAAGAATTCGTAAATACCGCCTTGGTATTCAATGGTAGAAGTTTTCGTTTTGTCGGTGTTATCAAAACTACTGGTATCTAACTCCCAACGTGCAGGGAAAGATACATCTTTACCGAATTCAAAACCATTGCCACGTTGCATGGTAATTGAATCAAATTCTTGTGTAAATTCTTCAGGAGATAAATCACGACGAGCCACTAAACCACGGCTGTTTTCACTGATAATGTGAACATCAAAATATTTGAAACCGTCAACAACATAGAATGTCGAAGACATGGCATTCTCTACAAAATCAAAGTAAACAATTGTGTTGGCATCTTGACTATAATTCGCTGTGCCACCATAGTTTTCATCGCTCAAATCCAAAGTCAAACGAGTCGCTTTGGGTTCGCTACCATTATTATCAAACAATGGCAAATTATAAGTTTTCTTTTCTTCAGTTACTTCGCCGTTAATTTTTCTGATCACATGTTTAGTAACCGCAATTGATTTATTTATATTTGAAACAACAACAACTTTTTGCAAATCCAAAATGTAACCCAATTGTTCCCAACCGAGTACCGTATACAAATCATCAAAATAGTATTTATTGGCTTGGATTTGTGAACCACTGGAATTACCAGTTGCCGTATAGGTCAAGGCCGCCACACTGTTGCTATATGTACCATCGGTGTTTTGAGCTGGAATAATCCAGTTGTAGCCACCTAAACTGTTACATTTACCACTATTTGCGTCATGAATAACACACGCTTTTTTATCCGCAATAGCCTTTTCAATATCGGACTTATCACCAATATAAAGACTGACAATTTTACAACGCGACAAATCAGGCAAAGCATATTCAGTGTCGCCTTGAGTTTTTACATAATGCAAACTATCACACGGATAAACAACAACCGCATATTTTGCCAAACTAGTTTTACCTGCAATTGGAGTTACAGTGATTTTGCGTGCATCGGGAGATGCTAATTCTACGGTTGCAACACCACCAACGGTAACCATAGTATTTGGCAAAATTGTAAATTCGCCATTTTGTATCCAACGAGCATAAGCAAATGGTTCAATTTGAAATTTACCATTTTCCCATTGCGCATAGGTAATACCAATTTTTTTGTTACGCGCTTCGGTCTTAATCACGTCTACTACACTGCCAGTTATTGTAAAGTTTGCTTCGTTAGAACTGGAAACCAATTTCAAATAACCATCGGCATCACCACCTTCTACCGTATAGTCATTTCCTGTTACGATTAAAGCGTTTGGTTTTTCTTTATTAATCTTTACGGTAGCAGTAATCGACGAACCAGCGATGTAATTGAAAACAAATGGTTCAGTATCATCTTGGTTGTCACCATCTAAATCAACGTGTTCAAAGAAATAGCTTTTGTAAATTTTGAAGCCAATTTTAATTGGATTATTGTACAAATATTTGGCGGTAATTTTATATTGATTAAACGCACCATAATGTTCATCAATGACGATGTTTTCATTTGTTTGTACCAAATCAATATGCAAATATTTTGTATCAGTAATTACCTTACGATCCAAATCGGTTAAATTCAACGCAATTACGTCAGAATCATCAATTCCGTCCAAGACCACATCAGAAATTGGCGCAACATTACCAACTGGATCTACCACCACAACATATACCGTAATTTCGGTATCGTGATTACCATAAACATCTTGGCTGTACGCTTTCAAATTTACAGTACATTCATACAAGCCTTCATCCAAATCAGTTGTATCAAAGACTTTAGTATTTTCAGCAATTACTTTATTTGTGTCATGTGATACGACACGCGTAAATTCAGCATAAGCACCAACATTAACGCTTGGAGTATCAATTGCAAATTGGTAATCATAGCCTTTACGGACGTAAACCGTACGAACATACTTATAGCCGACACCCTTGGTCAAGGTTTTGTAAATTTTACCACGGCTACCACTGACAACCGACATTGACAATGATTCAACAGTTGGATAAACACGTACATTCAACACGGTCGACACACCATTCGGGTATGTAATTGTCATTGGATAATCTTTGTAGTATTCAATTGATTCCATACTTTCGGCAGTGAAAGTATATTCAATACAATAATAACCAGGTGTACCTTTGTAGACATATTGGACATTATTGTTACTGGTAATGTTAAAAGGTAATTTATTACGGTTATCAACAACTTTGGCGGTATTCCAACTTTGACTTGGAGTACCATTATTCATCACACCTTTAACTTGAATTTTGACAGTGCTAAATTCTTTTGTATTTGTATCATACACCAACGCTACCCCAGCGTTATCTTCGTCGAACTGGGTTAAATTCGACATTTCAAAATTATCAATTGCATAGGTTGGATCCAATTTAATGTCATAACTTGCATAGTCACCAACTGACATTTTGCTAACACTTTTTACACGTAAGGTCAACGACGAGATGTTATCACTAATCAAATTATCGGCTTCAATACTACGTTTGAAAGCAACCGAGAATTTATTTAAGTAGTTAACCGAATAGTTTTCCTTAGTCATTGGTACCCAAGTTTCGGTTTCGGCTGCCCAATAACGCATTTCCAATACATCAAATAAATCCATAGTGGTACCATTGCTGTCCACTTTGGCGTTTCCATCTACATCAAAAAAGCCGTTACGATTAAATGTACCGGTATATTCACCAGTACTGTCTTCCACTAACAATTCAAATTCAACATCGGCATCAATGTTAATAACTTGACCATTACCAGTATCAACCGAAAAAATATCGTAATAATCACTAATATAGCCGCCCTCATAGAAAAATGCATTTAAGTATTCTTGGTTGTTTACGTCTTTATTATCGGTTTTGATTTTTAAGTTATAAGATTCACCATATTCGGCACGTTCACGATCCAAATAGAATTCGTTACGTACACGCAAACGGAAAGTGTCGGGTATCCATACATCTCGATCGGATTCTTCCGCAAATTCAATATCAGCCTCCCCGTTTTCTCCTCTAACAATTGGGTATGCTACAACTGTGATTTCCGCTTCACCCAAATTTTCCGCGGACGATAATGACCAAGTATAGGCATTTAATTGATAAACACTGACCAATTTTGAATCCGAAGAATCAACCTTCAATCCATAATCAGAAAGCGTTGGCATATTATCCAACTCAAACGTGAAATTGGCGCTAGAACGCGTGCCTTTACGGTTTTTAATTAAATCCCACTCTTTTTTACCTTTACTGCCTTCGGCTTGCCACGCTGCACTCTTAATAATAATTTCTTGTGCCGCAGGAAAAACATAGAACTTTACATCAATCCATTCGTCGTCTTCCGCCATTGCCGGCAATTGTGCTTGCAAATAAATATATTGGTCAACACAATTGGCATTTTCACTGACCGTCAAGAAACCATTTTCTGTTAAGGTAACACCTTCATATTTTTCTTTCAAACGATAAATTACTGGAAATTGGTTAGGTGTATAACGAGGTTTTTTAACATCGGACTTGTGAGCATAGAAAGCAAATTTACTCAAAATTTCAGCAGATTTCAAATTAACTGGTTCTTCATTGCCAGCACGTACACCAAAGTGCGACTCATCACCTTTGGCCGATTTACCAATCTGCATATATTTCGCCACCATGTTAACCGTGACTTTAACTTTAACTTTCAAATCACCAACACCAGTAAACACTAGGTCAATTGGCGCGCCACCGTTTTTACCGATAACCTTAAACACGTTGACACCAGTTTTTTCCGCTTCTAAGGCATTACTAACCTCTTCAACCTTAATCAAACCACTGGTAACTGCTTCTTCATCATAACGTACACGACGACTGGCGGTAGATGGCAAACCACCCACAGTCACAGTAACATAATCATAAGACGATTCCGTTTCCGCAATCATCAAACCATTATCCACGCTTGGATCTTCGACAACCTCAACATTCAAGTTGATTTCCGATTTATCAGCAACAATTGTCGCACTGGCATATACATCGGTTTGACGTCCAGAGTTACGGAAGGCAAAAACAACACCAACAACAGCGGCAATCGCAATGATGCTAACAATGAATAAACTGGCAAGTCCGCGTTTTTTCAAATGTTTTTCCCCCCAATGTTTTTCTTTCAATCTAGTATGTATAATTATATTTTTTATATGAATTATCGTCAAGTAAAATCAATCGCTTATGCCAAAGTAAATTTATTTTGAGTATTAATCTTCAAGGTACCAACTTGGATTTTATCACGATTTTCATCGGTTATTTCAACAAAAGCAATTGAATTTTTCTGACCTACCCCATCAACAAATTCACCCGAATCAGTTTTTACTTTCTTTAATTCATTACCTGGCACATTGTACTTTGCCGCAGCATTCGCCGAACGCGCATTGCAAACATAAATATCCAAATTATTACAACTGCTTCCCAAGGTAACTTTAATATTGCCTTGATTGTCATGTCCATTCGGATATGCACCAGTACTAATCATTGCGGTACCCACTTGATTAAATTGCATATCGATATTTGCGAAAGCGGCACGGCTGGCGCCACCTTTTACATTTACGGTCACGTCGCCACCATTGATACCAGTTACCTTAATATCGCCATCATAGCCTTTAATCATAACCTGGTGACCACTGGCATTTTTGGCAAAATCAACATTGATATTTCCGCCATCAATCTCTTGACTAATAATATCTACTGCGCCATTCACATTGTCCAAATCAATTTTGCCAATACCATAATTGCGAACCTTACTTTTACCAGTAATATTGTTCACATTCAAAGAGGCGGTTGCTGTCGGCTTATCTTCACTGCCGGCATTAAAAGTTAAATCACCACCGATTTTATCGGCATCTAAACTGCCACTAACGGTTTGCATCTCCACTGCCCCAGTTACAGTGCTAACCTTGATTGGCGCAGTCACAGTTTCGACCTCTAACGAGCCAATTGTTTTGGACATATTTAACGAACCATTATCGGCGGTATAAATTACTTTATTAGCACTGGTGCCTTGAACCTTATTACCTTTACCAGTTACGGTTAAGTTACCCGCAACGCCCGCCAATTCTTCGCGACCTAATTTGATTGTATTATTTTCGCCATTCACCGAAACATTATTCAGAACCTTAGCTTCACAATTAAATTGAATTTTGCTTGCATTGATAACAATATTATTCACCGAGTTTTTTTCCGAATAAGGAACATTAACACTGGCTGCACTATCCACAACCAAATTGTTAATTAACAAGGCGTCGGTATTAGTATCGGTATCATTGATAAATGAGAAATTAACTGGGCTGTAATGATTTTGCAATACAAAGTCATATTTGAAATCATCGGCACGGTGTGGCAAGTTGATATAAACCGTGGTTGGTTTATCCGTAAAAACCATACCGCTTGGTTCCAAAATTTTCAAACGGTAATACAATTCATTATTGTATAAAGTCTGTGTCCATTGCAACAAAGTACGATTCAAACTGTTAAACGAAATACCAGTCGCTGATTCCCGAACAACAATGTTACCATTAGCAGCAAACCCCTCACTAGACATGAGCACTTCAATATTTGTTCCCTGACTTTCCAAAATAAATTTACCATTTTTGAAGGCTTGCTCCAAAATTTTATCTTGATAGATAATTTCCGTATCACGTTCATTGACCGATTTTGCCCCCATGATTGAAGCATTTGGGAAAATAAACAAAATACCAACCAAGGCACCCAAAACGACAGCCGTTCCCAATAAAACAAATCCCAACACGGCGATTAAATTTACCACTTGTTTTTTCACAATTAGAGTTTAACGCTTGTCACGGAAAAAAGCCACTAAAATGTTTTGCGCTTCCGTATTCGGTTGCAATTCGACTGGCGTCTGCCAATTAAGGTTAGTAGTCGATTTTGCCCCAATGTAAACTTTACGCAAACGCGCATTCAGAATCGCACCCATACACATTTGGCACGGCTCCAACGTCACGTACATTTCGCAGTCACTCAGGCGCCAAGATTTCAACTTGCGGCAAGCACGATTCAAAGCCACAATTTCCGCATGCCATAAACAATTGCGTTTACATTCGCGTTGGTTATAACCTTTGGTAACCACTTTACCGTCTCGCACAATTACACACCCAATTGGTACTTCCCCACGGCGCGCAGCCTTATGAGCCTCCGCTACCGCCATTTGCATAAAGTCCATTACCAAGTACCCCACACAAACGATAACACGGTCAAAGCGGTACCCATTAACAATACCGCAACAAACAATGCGCGTTCCAACGGCTTAGCATGGCGCGGTTGGTCATAGGTTTCAATATAAGCTGCGGTTGCTTTCCACGTCGGCAAAGTTTGAATTGCGCGGGGAATTGCCGATTTCAAACGGTCAAAATCCTCCACGGTAAATTGTTTTTGTGAAGACAAATAACGCACCGTGTAACCGTCAATATTGCGACTGAATTTATCACGTGCCATCACTCGCAAAATCTCACCAATTGCGACCACGATTGCCAACACCGCTAAAATCAACACGATACCATTGCCAAACATTAACGAAACTAAATTTGCACCTGGTAAGTTTAATTCTTCTGCAAAGGAAGAATAAGTTGCCAATGCATTATTCGCAAAGTGGATAATCACACTACCCCACAATGACCCCGACGCCAAAACCGTGACCCCCATAAACCAACCCAAAATTGTGGCATAAAAGAATTGTCCCACATTCATGTGCATTAAACCGAACAACAAACTCGACCACAAAATCGCACGATGCACACCATATTGTTTAATCATGCCATTTAACAAAACACCACGATGTAAAAATTCCTCACAAATTGCGGGCAAAATCGCAGTCAACACAATTGAAATAACCAAGCCCCAATAACCACTAAATGCGTTGTCGTTATGATTGTATTGGTAGCCCATCGCCTGTAATAAACTGGCAAAAATACTTGCCACAAAAATATTCAAAAAGTAGATACCGATACCAACTATGCAACATAACACAACATTTTTGAATGACATTTTACGCCAACCCACAAATTGTGTAATTGCCTTTACAGAAACTGGCTCGTGGTTAGCTTTCTGTGCGCACAACAACACAATGAATGGAATTCCAAACATGATGACAATTTGCGGTAAAACGCTGCCTATGACCTCTAACGCTTGGTCGGACAAGTCATTAAAGCACCCCAACGACACGCACAACTGCATCACCATCAACAAAGTTATGGCTGTTGCATACACAATCATCGTAATTAAAAAACGCTTATTTTTCATAGTTCGGAATTCCTTTTTTAATTAAGAAAAATACAACCACTGTGGTCGCCACCGCTGTCACCACAGACAAAATAATGTTTCCTGCGTTCAAACTGAACGCTTGTTCTCCGGCACCTGCAAAATATGTATATGTAATAATAAAAGCATTATTGATAAAATGAATTAACATCGTCCAGCCAACATTGCGTGTTTTCAGATAAATCCATGCCAACCAAACACCCATTAAAAATTGATATACCAATTGCGACCACGACATATGATATACCGCAAAGATTGTCGCACTGATTAAAATTATCGCCCAGTCTGGCAATTTAGCAAGTTGTAATAACTTACAACTTAACAAGCGGAAAATTAACTCTTCCAAAAGCGGAGCCAAAATTGCACCGGCGATAAAAGCATTCCAAAAACCATAAGCAAAAATATCCACATTTTTACGCGTTTCAATTCCCCAATGAATCAACAATTCTGCACATAAATTTTGCAACATTAAATAGCCAAACAGACAAACAAAAGCCGTCACAACGCAGACCGCAGTAATTCGTAAATATTTCTTAACTTTTGGCATTGAATCTAGTATAGTATTAAAGTGTTAAAAATCCAAACATTAAGTAGCGGCAGCGCTGGCAATATTACTTATATCGGCAGTTCAACTACCAATATTTTGGTTGACGTCGGTTTATCGCTGTCCATGACCTTAAAATTAATGAGTCAAACCAACATTGACCCACATTCGATTAACGCGCTTGTGATTACCCACGAACACAGCGACCACATCAAAGGTGTGGCTGATTTCGTGACCAAATATAATATTCCAATTTACATTCACAAAAGTTGTGCCAAAACTTTACGTGGCTGTTTGAAATTACCGCCACATTATTTTGTCGAAGTAGAAAGCACCTTTAACATTGGGGACATAACTGTGACCAGTTTTCCCGTTCCACACGACAGCAAATTCTGCTTAGGTTATACGTTTCAAACGGGTGATGCTTGCGTAGGTATTGCCACCGACATTGGTCAAATGACCGAAATCATTTTGGCGAATTTGTCACGTTGCCAGGTAGTCGTTTTGGAAAGCAACCACGACATTCAAAAATTGATGGCAAACCCGACCTATCCCGAATGGTTAAAACGCCGTATTTTGGGCAACCGCGGACACCTATCCAACATGGATTGTGGACGTACGGTTGCCAAACTTTATCAAGCACATGTTTCCCAAGTTATCTTGGGACATTTAAGCGAAAAGAACAATTCACCACTACTCGCCTACGAAACCGTAAAACAGTTCCTTGCTTCACAGGGTATCATTGAAGGCAAAGACATTTACATTGACGTTGCTTTACAAAGTAAAGTCGGCAATTGCTATTGTTTGGAATAATTTATTTATTTTATTTGGTTGTCATTCTACGACGCAAACGTAAGAACAGTAACAATCCAAATACTGCAAGCGCGGCAACCACGCCCAAGATTACATAACCGAACGAACTTTGTTGCGGTTCAATTGTCCAACTGTCGCTATACACCACATTTCCTTCGGCGTTACGAACAGTTACACAATACAAGCCCGCTTCTGATACGTTAAACAATTCTTGCGAATCGTAATTCTGACTTTCTTCGATTGAAGCATCAATAATTTTTCTATCCTTAACTTCGCAATCTTTTTCCAAAACAATAACAACATTACCTTGCGCTTTATACAACCAATACGGATTATAATACACCACGACCGCATTAGTTGTACCAGCACCACTGGCCGTACTTAAAATAAAGTAACTGCTGGCACTGTTATCTTTGTGTTGAATGTTAAATTGAATTTCATGTTCGACGTAATCTTGCAAAATTGCATCATAGGTTTGCAAAGTTACAACATAACATCCAGGGTTAACGTTAGCATTAAATGCCAAGTATTTATCGTTTTTATCATCACGGTTAACGTAAATGTTATAATCAGCGATATCATAACCGTCACGTGTAATTTTAACTACTGGCATATCTGGATAAATTGACATATTGTAATTTTCACGCACGGTCATCGATGGAATAATTTCAAACGAGTAATAAGAGGTCAAATCATTTGAAATTTTACCAGTACCATAAATGCGATACGTTACCGTAACGCTGTATTTACCTGTTTGGTTCCAATAGAACGAAGTTTGCTTGCTGTCTGGTATAATTGGATCCAAAGTTTCGCCATTATAGGTAACATCAACTTTGGTAATACGGAAATATTCATTGAAGAAATCGCTGTATGCTTCTTTGGTCACGTAACCATCAGCCATCAACGTATTATAATATTTATCCAAGAAATTTTCCTTACCATAATCAACCAATTTCAATTCAACGCCGTCGTTGTAAATCATACCATTAACTGGTCGTTTGCCATTGATACTGACAACAGGTTTGGTCAATACCGCCAACATGTAACGGTTTTGTTTATAGTCCAAACTCTTTTCATCGTTACTGCTGCCAAAATACAAATAGTTACCAACCAAATCATGTACTACAAATTCATAATAACCAGCATTGTTTTGGTCAATAGTAAAGACATCTTTATAGCCCAATGTTTTAATCAAAGTACCATTATAGTAACAATCGACCAAAATCAAATTACCTTTGACCAAATAGCACGGCGCACCAAAATCATCAACCAACATATCATCATAGAACAATTTAACATTCAACGTACGGTCACTGTCTTTGGTCGTGAAGAAATTATTATACACAATGTCATAAGCGGTCTTGCTCGGTACTACAGTGTATGTTTTGGCTTTATCGGACGGATTTGCTGGATTGTCATTTAATTGCAAACTAATTTTCGTGGTATTGCTCTTACTGTTGGCTACGTTCAAATCTTCAACCGAAACCCCAGTCGTCGCGAAATAAATTGGACTACTATAATCTTCGCCAACCGCAAAAGCTAAACACCAAATCAAAGTCGAATTTTGTTGGTCAAATTCGTAGTAATCCGTACCTTCGGTTTCGTTGCCCGCCAAGACACGATCCGTTTGTCCAAGCTTAATTTCCAAACCATGAGTTTTGTATTCGCTAATTGCATTATCCATCGTTTTGGCAGTAAACACATAACGAGTAATATCGTTAATGTTGCCATCTTCGTCATGATAGCGGTATTTACTGTCGCTGGCTTGAATTTGTTTACCATCATCATAAACCAAAACCAAAGCATCATCGACTTGTACAATTTCAAATTTATAGGTTTCTTTAGCCCAAACGGTATTACGCAAAGTTACTTCGTATGTACCAACTTGATAGAAAGTTATGTTGTCCGTACCTTTTTTCAAAGTCAAAGATTCGACCGCATCATTATAAGTACGTGTATACGAAATAAATGCTGGGAAACGCGTTGTTACCGTGCTGTTACGCAAATCCATTGTTACCGCACTTACGAAGGAGCGGTTATTAACTTCAATCGATTGGTCACTGGCGTTTTTCCATTCGACCACAGGTAAACGAGTATCAAAAGCAAATGTTTGGTCAAACAATACCGCCCCGCTGGCACGACCAGTTGCTACGATACGGTACATTTCCAACTTGTTACTCTTTTGGGTCGGTTTGAATTTATAGCTGATTACATCATTGCTAACAAACGATTGCAAATCATTTTTCAATTCATCGGTAGTTGCATCATAAATTAAAACACTATACACAGTACGCATGTAGCTAAAATCAACACCGCGTTCATCACCGATGTAAATAATGCCATCTTCGGTTACAGTGTTACCATAAGGTTTGAAATTGATTGTGCTTTGAGTTTGTTGGTGATATTCAGTTAAACTGACACGACCAAACGGATCAACAACTTTAATTACCAATTCATGCGAAACGTCAGCTGGAATAATTGAACCATACAAGGAGAAATAAGCATTTTGTACATATTCCGAAGTCGTCTTATCCAAAACTTCAATCTTGTACAGTTTATCCAAATTACTATCAAACATAATGCGTGGCAATTGTTCCAAGTTTTTAACTTCCAATGTGATAATTGTACTGGTCGCGCTGGGTTGATAGCAATCCAGTTGCATTTGTATTGCATCTTCGCGCAAGTTATAGAATTCAAACGTTTCAACATCACCAATACGGTCATACAAGGTGTATGAACATTTAGTACCATTTTGGGTCGCTATGTTAATCCAGTTATTCAAAGCATTAATCAATTTTTCTTCGTTTTTAATATCGGAACCCTTTTCGCCACCAATATACCAAGTAGCTTTTTTGTCCAAAACCATGTAAAATTCGTCACCACTTTGGAATTTGAAAGAATTATTTTGCAAGAAGAATTGGTGAACACTGGAAGCCGATGTGTGCATTTCAATACCGATTTGAATTTCTGCACCATCTTCACTGGTGGCACCAATAAAGTTGACCGCATTAACATAACTGGAACCTTGAATTTGTACCATGTACCAGTTAGTGTGTCCAACATAATCTTTTTCCGTAATAATGTAGTAGCGCATTTCGTTATCACGCAAACCAACCAAAGCTGCAAACGGAATACGTTTTTCGCCCGCAGCACCAGTATACAATTTGAATGCAACATCTTGTTGTGTACCTTCACCAGAATAATCAACTTCACGATATGTAATTTCTTTGGTATCCAAATAGCGATTATTAACACTGTCAATTTCGAAAACGAAATCTTCGCTTAAACCATAGACATATTGATCTGGCATTTCAGAATCTTGCAATGTACGTGCCAAGTTATCTTCTGCTTTAATGCGTGCTAAGTTATAATTTGGTTTTTCACGGTCGAACAAGATAATGTAGTTAGTTGATTTATCATCGTAAGTAATCAAGCTTACCGACAAACTGGCACCATCGGTAATACTCTTTGAACCCAAGAAATCACGCATCAAATCATAACTGTAAATTGTATTTTTCGGAGTTGGTTGCGCCAATTCAATTACACCCGTTTCGCCATTCATCGACCAAGTCCAACTGGCAGTTGTTCTGGCAATATCGACATCGACATACATACTTTCCGGATCACTGGCAAATTGGAATTTCAATTGTTCAACTTCAATTGGGTCAACAATGCACAAATAATTGGTACCATCATATTCCATACGACTGTTACCGATTATTTTATTTTCACTTAAAATTACGTCAGCCGCTGTACCACATTCAGTATCAATATTCAAATTCAAAATCGCATAGTTCGCACTGGTCGGGTCTTTCGTATTAACTTTAATTTCAAATACATTACCATTAACCAATTCGCATGAAATATTGCGTGCGTTATCCGCTACAACCAACTGGTAAAGTTGATCTTTGGTACGACTGGCGGGGTCCCCTAACGACCAAGTATTACTGCCGTCGCCTAAATTTGTGGTAATTGTATCGTTAATGTAACTGAAACGCGGAGTCAACGCCGCAAAATTATAATTGTGAATTCTGGCAGTTACATCATTATATTCAAACGCCAAATGGTTATAATGTTCTCGGTCATTTATAATATTATAAGTAATTGAATCATGGTAGCACGAATATTTGCTGACAAAACCGTTTACCCATGCCACACGGTTAGAACTTAAAATATTATCATTTTTCTTAAAATCGAGCGCATAGGCATCTTTTGCTTGCGGAGCCTTCGCTTGCTTGTTATCTGCGAAATGAACATTTAATTTTGTTTCATAATCTACCGTGTTCATGACGTCGTCATATTGGTAAACAAATTTATTTTGATCATTAAATGCAAAGTAACCCGAATTATTACCTTGATACGTCAACATTCCCTGCGAGTCGACAATAAACCAATAATCACGACCTTTTTTATCCGATGAGCCCGCACTGATTTGGTTATAAACACGGGTCAAAATATACATACCCGCTGGTGTAGTGCTATTATTAAACAGCGCTAAACGAATTGTACCACCATCAGCATCACGATCAGAATCGTAATCATAAATCGATCCATCGTTATGATGACGCGCAAACAATTGGTTACCTTTTTTGTCTTTGGGGTCATTGGCAGGTTTTTCCGCGAATGGATAGTTTTTTGACGTCTTATCAAAAGTTAATGGATAATATTGCAAATAAATATTCATGACACGGAAATCCAAAGAATCGCTCTTTTGTTGATTAAAAGAGAATGTAACATAATTACGGTTGGTAACACCACCAGTCATAGTCACCACACTAGTACTGGAATTTGGTTCTTCTTTGACCATACCACGACCAATGTTGTTACCAGAACTGATAATTGTTAATGGCGCAGCTTCCGCGTAAACCGAACCCAAGCAAACGTCATGTGTTAAGATAATGTAATATTCACCTACGTTACCTAAAACGTCGGTTGCACGGAAATAGAAAGTTTCTTCTTTCTTCAAAGTCAAATAACCACGTCGCCAGTCTTCCAAACTAACATCACGATACGCACCACCACCCTCACTGATTTCCATACGCGCCAACGGAATGCTGATAACTGTTTTGTAATCAGTTTCTGCTGAATTAAGCAAAACACCAGCATCGCTTAAACCTTCAAAAATTGTTTGCAAATCTTCATATGTTTTGCTGTAAGTTTGCCCAACAAACATTGTATCACCAAAAGTATTACCGCTTTGTTGGTTAATCAATTTACGGTCACCAAAACCGATTTGCACACCAGTTGCATCTTCAAAGTTAACCATGTTAGATGCTGTTTGTGGCTTAGCTCCACTTTGTGTAAAGGTTGGAGTTGTATCGTCAATAATTAACACATAAGGCGTTTCATTACCAACTGCGTCCACGATAATAAAACGATACAAACCAGCCTTGGTAAATTTCAATGGATTAACACCATCTTCGGACACGGTCCAACGTTCGCCATCTTGCGTTGGAATAACAACATAATCATTCGGGTTGCTGGCTTCATTCGCGAACGCATAAGCGCTATGTAAACCTTGGATTTTACCATTTTGGTCAATACGATTACTGAACAACTCATAGTTGCCACCCTCGTTTGGATCTTCGCCAGGTCTTTCCAATTGCATTTCGTAGAATTCATAAAGCACCTTATTAAATTCTACCCCGCTCGGTTTTTTATCCCACGTTAATGCTACTTCACCAGCACCAACCACTGCCACATTATCAGGCAAGTTGGCATTAGTTTTTGACAAGGTTTTACTCTTGGTTGCAACTTTAATGCCTGTCGCTTTTTGTTTATCCACGATAATACCAAATACCGTAGTTGATTTCCAGTGCGCACCATATTTAATGGTCATACGATATTGACCTTCCTGTAAGATAAAACCAAACGAACCGTCATCGCCACGTTGTATTTTTTGTTTTCGATAAGTATATTCGCCTAAGTTTGCAAAAGCCAATTCAATTGTTGGCAAAACCTCAAATTGACCCAAAGTTTTTTGACCATCATATTTAATGGTAACTTGACTGCCTTCAATATGTAATTTTTGATTCAATTCCAAATCGCCAGCATAGTAAGTTTTGGTTACATCATTGGCGGTAACTTCAAAGGTAATTTTTGCGCCATTAACAATTTCAAAATAGAAAGTTTGTTGGCACATTTTTCCATTAACACGGAAATAAATTGAAACAACATATTCCCCTGCTTCTTCAAATGGCGCACCTACTTCATAAGTACGACTATCCCAAATTGAAACATCGCCAGTTCCATATGCAGGACGGAACGCGACCGTCGACAAAACCGCTGCGGTTTCACCGCTTACACCTGCACCTGTTGCATGCGCCACATTACCTAATAATTTAACAGGCGGGAAATTGGTACGTACTGGTTGCAATGCGCTGTTAGTGATGTAATTAGCTAATTCGTTTGAATATTCCAAAGCGTTACTAACATTCATATTTTCAAAGTCAACCACAGTACCACTTTGTGCTGCTGTCATTTTTTTATCACGTACCCACGCCGAAATATCACTGCTGACCGAAGAATCGTTACTATCAAAAAACGGCTTAGGTCCAACGTATTCAACAGTGCTGTGTTGACCACCGTAGTACGCTTGAAAGCCCAAGATATTCAAAACACTTTCGTATTTGGTATAACGATTTAATTGGATATAACCGTCACTGTCGACGCCACGTTTAGCAAACGCTTTGCGGTTGGCATACAGATATCTGCTGTAATATTGCAAACCAGATATCATGTGATATTCGCCAATGTTATAGAAACGCAATTCGCGTTCGTCATAAATCGACGCATCATTCGCAAAGTATTCCGGCGCTGGTTGTTTAATCTCCACATTAAAGTACAAGTCCGAATAAGTAACAACTGGGTATTCGCTTTCGTATGAATAACTGTAAATTTCACTGTAACCAGGTACACGGTTATCCGTATTAAAACGCGGGAAATTTGTATAATTAACTTTATTAACAATTGCAAATGCGAAAGAGATATTGACGACGGTCGGCACTCCATCACCATTAGCAACACTTAACTCAAACGAAATTTCATACAAGCCTTGTTCACGGAACATACCACGCAATGCCTTACTGTTGTACGCCACTGCCCCGATATTATAAGAAGTATATTGATTGTCACCTTGTTTCAAAGTAAAATCATTCGACAAGCGAACGCTTTCGTCTTGTCCGTTTGGGATCTGAATTTGAGCATCATAGAATTTATAAATTAACGTGTGGTCATCGGCAGCCTTAACTACCGTTTGATTTTTATTGGCTATCGAATCATAGTTGCGGTCAATACGATATAGTGCTGTATGCGTATTATCAAACAATAAAGTGTAATCATTGTTGCCCGTACCAATCGGAATTGTTTGCGCTTCGACAAGATTATGGTTCGCATCTTCCATGAATAAATAATTACCGCTCATGTCTTTAATAACCAAGTCATAGCCGCCGTCAACTTTACTATTTGGCACGTAAGCGATGTTCAACAAATCAGTACCGCTTGAATTACGAATTGTTCCCGCCTTACCCGTATTAACAAGGTTAGGAATACCTTTATAAACTTGGTCACCCGTGATATTATTAGAAACCGCATGCAAATTTACACCGTCCGCATACGCTTGACCATCACGCTTGATTGATAAATTGTTGGGCATGTCATACAAATCGGTCAATTCAAATAAAACAATATCATCGTAGTTATATGGATCCAACATGATAACTGGAATTTCCAAGTTGGCACCCAACCCATTGGTAATTGAGCGCATTTGGTCATTGGTAAAAACCGCATAAGGATAACCATCGCGGCGCTTTTCTTGCAAAGTACGGTACGAACTAAGCGTGTCTTTATTCAAAAACTCTTTCAAGACACCACGGTTATAACTTTCTTCGACCAAAGTAAACTTGGCCCCCTGCCCAATCGTTGTAGTACCACTATCTAATTTGCCCAAAGGTATACGTTGGTACAAATCATCAAAAGTCGGAATGTAATACGGATCTAAACTGGACGGGTCACTAAGTGCACTGGGATTTAGATTACGGAAATTGTAAAAGAGGCCAGCACTAAATAGGGCTAACATTATTGTTACGCTCAATACAGTCAGCGCAATAATCCTACCACGGCTATACCTCATTCGTATTCCCCCAACATAGTATGTTTTAATTATAAGTTTTATATTTGATATCGTCAATCAAATCGCAATGGCTTACCATTCAAACAAATCACGACGTTGTGCGTTATTGACACGACGAATAATGATATCGTTACGACGATGAATATCATAATAAATAGCGGCTTCATCAAAGAATTTACCTGGGACATAAATATCTGGGGTCGGACGTAATTTAATTACACCCTTATTAATACATTCATAGAACAAAGTTACTTTACTACGTAATGGGTGGAACGTGAAGCAGTAAACAAAGATATTGCCTGGCACGATATCCAATAATTCGTTCGGTGGCAACAATGGACGACTAGCAGTATTTGTTGCGGTTGATTTGCTTCCTCCCTCAGAATCGTCTTTGGCGGCTTTACCAGTATTACGGCTGACAGTTGTACTTTCCGTAGTTACTTCCATATCCCCCATCAAATCCGAGAACATTTTACGCGTATCAGTATCGTTAACACCAACGAAAACTTGGTGGTTACAGTTATTACGCACAGTTACCGCCGTTTCTGCACCATAAGTGGTTTCCAACTGTTTATAATCTTGTAAAACCAAAGTAAAGAAAATTCGACGCGAACGTGAAACCGTAATAACCGTTGCAAAGTCGTTAATCTTCGGCATATTACCAAACTCGTCCAAAACAAAGTATGTTGGCCACGGCAACTTTCCACCACGTTCATTCGCACTGGCAACCAACGATTTGTACAATTGCGAAATGCACAAAGTTGCTAATGGGTGACGCACTTTAATTTGGTCAGGAATAATCAAAAAGAACACCGTCGGCTTTTTAGCAAATTCTTCAAATTTAATATCCGTACCACTAGTAATATAACAAATGCCCTTATCGTTAAACATGGATAATTTTTGGGTCGCAATACCAAAGAAGTTGCGCATCGTGTTTTCCGCATTGGCGGTAACAGTTTGTGCTAACGAAGCCGCCACCGACAATTTGTCACGACCTTCAAAATAATTCTTAATTGTTTTGAACATGGCTTGTGGGTCGTTATCACGAATCGACAAAATTTTGAAGATATTATAGAAGTTGAATTTTTCACGGGTCATTCCCAAGTTCGGATTCAGACTATCTTCCAACATTGCCATTGCAGTACCTTGAATCAAGTCCCGGGCGCCTTGCTCCCAACTTGGGTCTTTCTCATTTTCAATTGGACAGATTGCCGAACAAATATCTTTAATGTCCGCTTCAGAATCAGAAATCAATTGTTGGCGTAAGGTACGCATTTCATTTTCCGCCATTTCTTTGCTTGGGAAAGCAATACCATTAAACGAATACCAAACTGGCGGATAAGTACTGGCAATCACACGCAAACCCAACTTAGCTGGACTTTGGTTTTTGTGTTCTTGAATTTCACGTTCCAAACGTTGCGCACGTTGAAACATATCCCACGGTTTTTCAAACGGATTCCAACGCGAACTGCGGATTGGGTCATTCAAGTTGAAGACCTGCACATCGTAACCTTGATGGCGCAAGCTTTCCGCCATAGTGTGATAAATTTCACCTTTCGGGTCAGTGATGACCAAGTTCGGTTTTTGGTTAGAAAAACCCAAAGTATAAATAAACGGGAAAACATAACCTTGCGTTTTAGCGGCACCAGTCGTACCCAAAACGATTGAATGGTAATCTTTAGGAATCATGTTGATGTGAATATCACCACCTACTAATTCAAAACGCGCCAACGGACCAGTCTTGTTCAAGGCACTTAATTGGGAAGCACGAGTATAAATATATGTCTTATCACGTTCGACCGCAGTCATCCAGCGGTTAGAATAATATTGCGAAACACCGCTCTTTTTCTTTTTACCGTCGGTGTCCAAATATTTGAACAAAAACCACGCCAACGCGCACAGTGGCACCAACAACATACCCATGCGGAAAATACTATCGTTAATTCCATGCCAATCAAGTGCAGTACGATTGTTCAATAAATTTGATGCGACCAATAATAAAATCGCAGTCACCAGCAATCCACCCAAAATGATGAAAAGCCACTTCCCCAATTTTTTCGTATCCATTACATATATAATAGTTGAAATTATGTCATTTAGGCAAATTGATTTTTGTAACGCTGGCTAACAAACTTTTTAACAAAACCACTTTCAAAGAGCGACGTTCGTCTGCACCCTTTTCCGCCCCGTAAAAATGCCACGCATATGTATCCACCAAAGTATCACTGAAAAACACAAACTCACTGAAACGCACACCCAAACGTTGGGCTACCGCGGCAAAACCTGCACATTCCATTTCCACAACTATTGCACCTTGTTTACGACGTTTAGCTAAACGCGCTTTTGTTTCACGGAATAAACCGTCCGTTGTCCAAGTAATCCCGCGCACCGTCTTCATTCCGCCGCTTTGTAAAAACTGTTCCGTCCAAGCGGTTAACGCCTTATCAGTCTCTACATACACTGACGGTGCCAAATAATGATAACTGGCTCCTTCGTCACGAATAGCCTTCTCAATCAACACACAAGCATCTTGCGGAATCTTTTCATCTAACTGTCCCGCCGTTCCGTACACAATTATGTTTTCAATGCCCAAAGCTTTTAATTCTTCCACCACTGCTACTGCCACAGGACTGCCCACCGTCATCAAAACGATTAAGCACTTCTCCTGATATTGAAAGACTGGAACTTTACCCGAACGACCAAAAACATAAAACAACAACTTACAATCGGACAAAATTGGTCTCAGCGCCTCTTCGTCAATATTTTCACATAAAAAAGTGCATACCGCGGTTTTAATCGTGGCAGGCACTTTAATTGGTTCGCTGTGCATTGCACTGGGCGTAATAATTGGTTCGTCGTCAAAATAATCTAAAATTGGTGGCAACTCTGTCATTATAAAATTTCCACATTCTTTTTGTAAATCTTGGTAAACTCTTTACCGAGTTTTTGTAATTGGAAAATTTCAGTCTTCGCGGCATCAACATCAACCTTGGTATTCTTCATGTCGGTTTCAGTCACTAATTTAATAATGACACTATCACCCAATACATCGCAAGAAATATCTTTCACAACTTTTTGATTACGCAAGTTAATGGTATACGCCATTGCTTCAATCATGGCTAATTTACGCACCGCCATTAAATCTTCTTCGTCCATCAAATCTTTATACTTAACCCATTCTGACAACATAAAGTCGTCCCAGTTACGGCAACTGGCAACAAACGCCGCCATGACAGTTTCTTTATGACTTAAACCACACAGCTTAGCATTTAAGATTGCATAGTAAGTCAACTTGTCAAAATTTTGTTTATTGATATTTGCGCCCAAGTTAAATAACAAAGTCGCAACCTTCAATACACGGGTAAACGAACGAGGCAATTTATGCAAAACTTTTAATTGCATGTACAAAGTACTTGCCAACAAATATTGGTACTTCGCATTATCCAAATCAATATTGTTTGCCCACAAGATTGTTTCAATGCTGTTCATGCAAACATCATTTACAGGACGTTCATCGTCGCCCATGGTCAAACGTTGCGCAATACCAATATTACGACCATTACGGTTAATAATGATTTTAGACAATTTGGTATAATCCATT
Source organism: Clostridia bacterium (assembly GCA_045597505.1). Taxonomy (GTDB): domain Bacteria; phylum Bacillota; class Clostridia; order Christensenellales; family UBA1242; genus RGIG8050. The sequence goes on from JAZLKE010000022.1 coordinate 41,557, forward strand.
ACCGACAACGCAATCGACATACCATTCATCAAATAGCCGACACCGTTCGCGGTAATACCTTTTAACTTCGCACCACGTTCTACATCTAACCCCTGCAAGAACTTCAAGATTTCTTGGAAGTGTTCCCTGTCACTATTGTAGTTATGGTCGGCATCAAACGGATATTTATTTTTCTTACGTGACAAGCGCGCAAAGCCTGTGAAAATTTCACTGGAACCAATTACTGGAATATCTGGGTCAATTTGTTGGAATGGTTCGCCCGCCGCTTTTAACAATTCGTTAAAGGCTTCGATTGTGGTAAAGTTTGCCGCCCCCATAGGAATGGTTACACTATTCAAAACCACACGGCGACAATAATAGACTAAACGCGTACTGGTCGTAGAAATTGCAATAATCAAACCTTTGGCAATATCAATGGTATTTACTACCGCAGTATATAGGAGGTTAATTTCCTCTTCTTCGGTTAACAACTTAAATTCCAAATCCAAATCTGAATTGATTTCTTCCAAGAACGAAATGTAGTTTTTCGCCGTGGTCAAGTTTGCCGAAGCTACGCAGTGATATTTACTTACACCGTTAGCAATTGCGATTTGTTTATACATCTGTAAGATATTGATACATTCTTTAATCTTAACTGTTTTAATCAATTCACTGTTTTCTTGCAAATGTTGTTCAATTCCAACATTTTCCGCGTATTCCTTTTCAACTTCGAAATACTTTCCTTCTTCAATACGCACGATCGACAATTTGATTTGATTCGTGCCTAACTCCATGATTGCAACTTTCATCATAGTGCGATATTAACATATATTTTTAATTTTGTATAGACCTTAGTTAAAAGTTTTTTTCTTGCTAAAAGTGGGTCTTCTAGTGTAAACTACACTTTATATTGTGTATGAAAAATATGGAGAAAGTAAACATGAAAAAAATCACTAAAATCATTACCTTGGTCGCCGCTTTTGCCTTGTGCTTATTCAGCGCTTGCAGTCCAGTGGTTGCGTCCGCTTTATTAAAATTGGCTCCGGCCGAAAATCAAGGCTACAATTTCACGGCGCCAACGCAAAGCAACAACACCTTTATTTCGGAATCCGTCGACGACTACGACTTGTCCAACTGGACTAAACCGTCCGACAATTACTTGGACAGTCAAAAAGTTACTGTCGCCGAAAACAGTAAATTACACGATATTACTTATCCTTATACAACTTTATCTAACGCCGAATTAAAAGGTCGTACCACATCTCACATTATTACGACAAATACCAAAAACATGCCCGCCAATGGTTGCTACACCACCAATGGGATCTCATTACCTGCAAACGGCTATTATGTGGTAGAAATCGAATACTGCTTAAAAGACCAAACCAAAATTACCAACACTACTGGTAAAAACGCTTTTGGTACTTTCTACTTAAACGACCGTGCGATTACCTTAAATGCACACTACTGGCACACGGAAACCTTCTATATTCATACTGACTTATTGGAAAAGGCTACCATTACGCCTGAACTTTATTTTGGTTCTCGTGACGAAAAAGCTTTGGGTGCTATCTATTTCAGCAAATTTACCATTAACGCCGTTAATGAAGCCAAATTCAAAGCGTCGGTCTTTAACAATGACAACTCATTAAAAATTAAACCAAACGCTTACATTGATTTCTCCAAAAACGACGAATATCGTTTGGTCAAAGCTTTTACCAATTCTGATTTCCATGGTAACAACTATACCAGTGGTGCCAGTGATAACGACGTATCAGTTGCTAACATTCCGGGTCGTTTAGGTTTCAGCGATACTCAACACTATTTTTACAACAAAGACGGCAGTACCAGTGCTAGCGTAATGTTATTAGAAGCCAACAACAATAACCCAATTTTGGAATTAAACAACTACACCCTTGAACCCAAGCCGCACGAAGTTTATATGTTGCAATTCTATTCTATTGCAACCGCAGCTTCGGATTTTACTGGTTTCTATTTCAACATCATTCCAACCGAAAATAAAGAAAATACCAGCGCCCACAACGTTGTGACCATTACTGGCGACAAATACCACAATGGTTGGCAATTGAATACAATCTTCTTTGTCGCTGGTTATGATTTGCACCAAAGTTACAATTTCAGCTTCCGTTTAGCCAGTGGCAGCGAAAAAGCCACGGGTTGGGCTTGTATTGATGATTTCAAAATTTATCAAGTCAGCGGAGATTACGCCGCCAATAACGCATCTTCAACTGGTGTACACGACACCTACGATTTGAATAAAGATACTGAACCCGATATTGCTAACGCGTATTTCGATTTGGGTACTGCTTCTAAAATTACCCAAACTACCTATCCTTATCCTTTGAAAGCCACCTCTTGGTTGACCAATATTGACGACAACGGAATTGTTAACATTGACAATAATTTATGGCACGAAACCTTTGGTGCTAACCCAGGCAAATTCAACACTAACAATAACAACAATATTTACATGATGCGCAATAACAGTGCAAGACACAATGTGTTGGTCAGTCCAGCTTTAACCACAACAGCAGGCGAAACCGCTCACATCACTTTTGACGCATACAGCAATCCAACCAGCAAAACCAAAGTTAACTTTGTAACAGCTTCTACTAACGACGAAGGCAATTTGGTTGACGTCGTAGTTTTAGGTTCTTTGAACATTAATGCTGGCAAATGGGAACACTACTCTTTCAACATCAACGAAAACACTTATGCTGCCAACCGTTCATATTACTTACAATTTATCATGGACGGTATTGGTTATACTTACATTGATAACGTTAACAAACCCGACCAAGCGGCAACTGCGGGCGAATCTGACACTATTGATTTAGCCAACCCATTAACAGTTGACACCATTTGGCGTACGGATACCACTGCCGAATTGATTATCAACAACGGAAAATTAACCGCACAAAACACTGACGGTCGTAAAACAGTAATTGAAAACAGCTTTGCTTATAATTTAACCAAAGACTCTTATTACGAATTTACAATCAATGCCCAAGGTAATGACGCCTATTTCAGCTTAAAAGGCTATGACGGTTTGTTGGCTGTTGATAGTAACGACGCAAGCGAATATAAACTGTACGTCAAAGCTGGTGACAGCACGACCCCGACCTTCCAAATCACTTTGGGTTCCAACCAAGACGAAACCAATAACATTGTCGGCAAATTAACTATCAACAGCATCGAAGTCAAAACTGTTGAAGAAGCAGATTTCAATAGCGCCAAAGAAAACTCCACAATTGAAGGTAGCCATAAACTGTGCGTTACCCAAACGGAAGCGAACGAAGAAGAAACCACAACCGAAACTGAACCAGAAGATAACAGCTTCTTTGGTCAAAACTGGTGGTACTTAATTCCAACTTTGATTACCGCGATTGCCACCTTATTGGCAATTACCGCCTTCTTGTTACGCAAAATTAAATTTGAAAAACACATAACAAAAAAACACACTTCTTATGCTCGTGACATGCGCATGAAAAATCAACAAAATAAAATTGTTGCCCAAAAGGCCGCAAAAGTAGATAATATAAGTAATGAGTCGCAGAGCAATTAAAATTGTTATTACATTGGTAGTTATCGCTACCTTAATTGGTGCCGCAATTGGTTTATATTTTCACCAATACCACGGTCCCATTGTTGGTCGTGTCAAGTTCGGTGAATATTACTATTTAGACGAAATTCGTCCCACAGCGCGTTTTAAGGGCGCTACCATGAGTAAGGAAAGTTATTTTCACATTGACGCCGACGGTAAAACTGGCAGATTCTACCTGAAAAATCTGGAAGCCACCACTGCCCCGATTGAATTTATTGTTACCGATTATCACGAAAACAATCATCAAACAACATTTGACATTGAATACATCATCGGCAACGGCAACGACACTAAAATTCAATATTTGACCGCGATTTGCACGGAGGAGCAAATTTGCATTAAAACTGTGGAAAAACATGACGTCCGCATTATTCAACAAAAATACGACGAAACCAACTCGATAGAATATGAAGTCGAAACTTTAATCTTCAAATTAACACAGGAGGCAGCACAATGAGACGCGGAATCAAAATTGCTTTAATTGTTTTTATCGTCGCGATTGTCTTAATTGGGATTTCCATTCCAATTTATTTAAGTTTTACTAACAAAACCGCTTACCATGTGGTTGAGGTCGAAAAGACCGAATACACCGTCGCTGACTTTGTTGACAATTCAGAATTGCAACTTTATAAAAATGGCACTTTTCACATTACCATTCAACACAAAAGCAAAGGTTTATCTTTAACAGGTATTGGCACTTATCAATTAGAAGGTAACGACTATCATTTGAAATTTAAAAAGCTTTTCGCACGTGATAATAACAGCGATGTGGTTGATTACACTGACCGTGAAGAATCTAAAACCATTGTTTGCACTCGCAGTGGCAATCGCATCAAATTCATTGACCACAAAGCCCAGACTTTTTATTTCGGGTAATTAATAATTTGGCAACACGCAGGCGTAGAAACGGGGACGACAATCGTCCCTTTTAATTCGCTTTCGTTTCGGCAATGATTAGCCAAAATTATCGTACACGGTGCAACTCCACATTCGCGCGCAATTTCAAACAACTTCCCTTTTACATATTTGATTTTTACAAACATATCCATGTGTATGCGCGCGTTCACGAAATCAGTGCTGGTCATTACCGCGTTTGCCATTTTGACGCGTTTAATCGGTTTTGTTTTCCGAATTTTTTTGTCGCGTTTATTGGGCGCCGAAATGTTAGGTGTGTATCAAATGGCGCTGAATATTTTTATGATTTTGCTGACCGTAATTTGCACTGGTCTACCATTGGTACTTTCTCGAGAAGTCGCCAAAGACCCGCAAAACCACTCACGCACTCATTCAATAACTATTGCTGGATTGGTTATCGGCGTAACCACTGCTTTGTTACTCTGCGGAGCCGTCTTACTGGGACACCGTTTTTTTAATTTAATTTTTACCGACCAACGCTGTTTGGCCATTTTCATAATTACTTTGCCCGCCTTGATCGCCAGCAGTGTTTACAGCGTGCTACGCGCAATTTGGTGGGGTGAAAAAAAATTCATGCTCCTCGGGTTAACCGAACTGATTGAACAAGTTGCCCGCGTCGCGCTGTTTGTACCATTACTGGGTATTGCCTTTTATTTTGCCGACATGGCACACATTGCGGCTTGGTCATTTTCCGCTGCTTGTATTGTATCCGCCGTAATTGTAATTATCATTTTTTGTTGCACCCGTCACCATGCTAAAACGTCTGCCCGTCCACGCGATTTAATTAAACCAATTCTCAAAGCCGCCACTCCCATTACTGGCGTACGTTTATTTTCCAGTTTGACTATTCCTTTGGTTACCATTTTATTGCCTTTACGTCTGATGGCGGCAGGCTGGGACAACAACACCGCCATTGCTCATTTAGGTATCATCAGTGGCATGACCTTACCGCTTCTAACCATTCCATCAACCGTGATATCGTCACTGGCGACTGCGTTGGTTCCCGAACTCTCAAACATGATTAACCAACAACAATGGACCGCTGTACGCCGTCAAATTCGCACCGTACTGCGTTTTACCGTGTTTATCAATTTCTGCTTTATCCCCATCTATATCGCGCTTGGCAGTCCCATTGGCGCCTTTTTATACGCAGATTCGTATAGCGGAATTTATTTAATGCGTTCGGCTTGGGTAATGTTACCCATGTCACTTTCTCAAATTACTAACACCACCTTAAATGCCATGAATCATGAAAACTTAACCATACGCAACTATGCAATTGGTACTTTGTTATTGTTACCTATCATTTGGTTTATGCCCCAGATTATTGGCGCAGATGCAGTTCTGCTTGGCATGGGCATTTCCATGACCGTCAGTACCACACTTAATCTATTTGCCATTCGTAAAGTTACTAACTGGCGCGGCGGACTGACAACCATTCCCACAATTATCAGTTATTTAGCTGTCGGTATTCCAGTTTTCGCATTAAGTTTTTTCAGTTTTCAATTAGGCATTGTTTTACCCTTAGCACTTAATTTAATTATTTCCAGTACCATTGCTGAGTTGGCTTTCTTTGGTCTTTGTTGGGCAACCAACATGATTACAATTCCAATTAAACGGCAATAAATAGAGCAATGCTTACCATCGTGATTCGTGTTCTGATAATTTATATCATTACGATTATCGTTATGCGTTTAATGGGTAAAAGGCAAATCGGCGACATGGAGCCGTTTGAATTAGTCATCACACTAATTATCGCCGACCTCGCCACCATTCCAATGGCAGACCCGACTATTCCCATTTGGTACGGAATTTTGCCACTGTTAGTAATGCAAGTCATTCATTTCTTCGTGGTTAAACTACAATGCAAAAGTAAAGCCGTGCGCCAAATTCTTTCGGGCTCACCTGTCATTATTGTTTCACCCAAAGGTATTGAACGCCAAAAACTTAAAGAACTGGATATTTGCGAAGACGAACTCATGGAATTATTGCGCAGTAAAGACATCTACGACATTCATGACATCGATTACGCCATTTTAGAAAGCAACGGCAAATTATCCGTTGTCCCCAAAGGAGAAGGTGGGAAATTATCATTATGAAACGTTGGATTGCAACTATTTTGGTTTTATTATTGATCACAGCCGCAGTCATTTGGGAACAGACTTATGTTAACCAAACTTTTGACAGCTTACAAAATAAAGTTAATGCTTTAATTACCTCTGTGGAAGCTTGCCCCGATGACGGCGTCGATACCGACGAAAACAAAGCCCAAATTGCCGAGATTGAAGCCTACTGGCTCAAACGCGAACGCGTGCTGTGTTATTTAGTCAAACACACCGAAACCTTTCAAATCAGCGATGCTATCAGTTATGCCAAAAATTTTATTGAATTTGGCAACAAAGAAGAAGTTATGTCTGCGCTACACAAATTAGTTTATCTCGGCAAAGTCCACAGTTATAACATGGGCACCAGTTTGGAAAACATTATTTAGTTTTCAAAATATCTTTCAAAAATTGACCCGTAAAACTGCCCGCCACACGACTAACTTCTTCGGGCGTACCTTTGGCAATAACTTGTCCACCACCGTTACCACCTTCGGGTCCCATATCAATAATGTAATCTGCTACTTTAATCACATCTAAATTGTGTTCAATGACCACCATAGTATTACCAGCATCAACCAAACGGTTTAACACCGCGATTAAGTTTTTCACATCATAGGTCGACAAGCCCGTGGTTGGTTCGTCCAAAATGTACATAGTTTGTCCAGTCATGGGACGCGCCAATTCAGTGGCTAATTTTACACGTTGCGCTTCTCCGCCCGACAATTCGGTCGCAGGTTGTCCCAATTTAATGTAGCCTAAACCGACGTCTTGCAAAGTTTGTAAACGTTTCAAAATCTTGGGCTGATGTGCGAAAAATTCGCAAGCTTCGTCCACCGTCATTTCCAAAATATCCCAAATATTTTTGCCCTTATAAGTTACCGCCAAAGTCTCGCGGTTAAAACGCTTACCATCACAAACATCGCAAGTCACATAAATATCTGGTAAAAAATGCATTTCAATTTTCTTGGTACCATCGCCTTCGCAATTTTCACAACGACCACCGGGAACGTTAAACGAAAAACGACCCGGCAAAAAACCACGTTCTTTCGCTTCTTTTGTTGAAGCAAAAAGTTCACGCACCAACGTCCACAAGCCCGTATAAGTGGCTGGATTGCTGCGTGGTGTACGCCCAATTGGACTTTGGTCAATTCTGATGATTTTATCAATGTAGGGCTTACCAAGGCCGTTTTGTAAGCCCTGATACAGCTCATAGTTCACCAAACTGCTTTTTCCACTACCCGATACACCAGTCACGACAGTCAACACACCAACGGGGAAAGCCACATCAATGTTTTGCAAATTATTGGTCTTAGCATTGCGTACCCAAATCATTTTATCACTAACTGGACGACGCTTAGTCGGTACTTCAATTGTTTCACGTCCCGACAAGAAACGCCCAGTAACGGACTCCTGACAGTTAATCACATCTTGCACTGGTCCCGCTACTACAATGCGTCCACCGTTAACGCCCGCATGTGGTCCCACGTCCACGATAAAATCCGCACTGCGAATTGTTTCTTCGTCGTGTTCGACAACAACCAGGGTATTACCCAAATCGCGCAGGTGCATCAACGCAGACAATAACTTCTGATTATCGCGTTGGTGTAAGCCAATACTAGGTTCATCTAAAATATACAACACGCCGACCAAGCCCGCTCCAATCTGGGTCGCCAAACGAATACGTTGACTTTCTCCGCCTGACAACGTACCTGCACTACGTGACAAACTCAAATAATGTAACCCCACATCAACCAAGAACTGACAACGCGCCAAAACTTCTTTCACAATTGGTTGTGCTGTTACTGCTGCCGAACCCGTCAACTCCAATTGACGAATTACTTGTATCATAGTGGTAATTGGCAAATCCGTCAGTTGAGCAATGTTATATCCACCTACCGTAACTGCCAAGACTTCGGGCTTTAACTTCTGACGATGACAAACTGGACATTCGTCTTCGATAATCATTTTACCTAACGCATTACGCACATACTCACTGGTAGTTTCACGATAACGTACCATAGCTTCTTCTGGTGTCATATAACGGATTGATTCGAACTGACATTGTCTCAATTTCTCTGTATCTATGCGCGCCACAAAACCTAAGCCGTTACAATGCTCACATGCACCAAACGGACTGTTAAACGAAAAGCTACGCGGCTCTAATTCGGGAATTGAAATTCCACAATCCACACAAGCCAACTTATCCGAAAACGTGTGCGATACGTCACCACAAACAATGGTAACCAACCCATTGGTCAGCTTCAAAGCAATCTCAATACCGTCCACCAAACGTGTACGTTCCTCGTCTAACGCCTTCAAACGGTCAATAACGACATTAATGTTGTGTTTAAGGTTTTTATCAAGTTTGATTTCTTCGTCCAATGTCCACATGTTTCCGTCGATTTTAATGCGGACAAAACCGCTTTTGCGCAACTCTTCAAATTTCTTTTCAAAGCTACCTTTGGCACCGCGCACAATCGGGGCTTCAATGTGGATTTGTTGTCCCGCGCAGTGTTGATAAACTTGGTCAATGATTTGGTCAACGGTTTGGCGTTCCACCAATTTACCACACTTTGGACAATGCGGAATACCAATGCGAGCGTACAACAAACGCAAATAGTCATAAATTTCCGTAACCGTACCAACTGTTGAACGCGGGTTGTTATTGGTAGTTTTTTGGTCAATCGCAATCGCGGGCGACAAGCCAGTAATTTTATCCACGTCAGGCTTATGCATCTGACCGAGGAACATACGCGCATAAGAACTTAAACTTTCCATAAAACGGCGTTGACCTTCGGCATACAAAGTGCCAAAAGCCAAACTGCTTTTACCACTACCCGACACGCCAGTAAAAACCACTAACTTATTACGCGGAATCGTGACATCAACATTTTTCAAGTTATTTTCACGCGCGCCAGTAATTACGATTTCATCTAACATAATTATTAATTATAACCTATTTTAAACTAAATTTCAATTGCCTAATCTTGATAAATTGAACGTGCTGTTTTCAAAATCTTTTGAATTGTGTTATCAACTTTCTTTTTGTTAATTTCAAAAATCTCGCCAATTTCTTGATAAGAATAACCTTTATAATAAGCGTTAAAAATGGATTGTTCCAACTTGTCACAATGCTCTTTCAAAACCTTGTTCAAAATCTCCCATAAAGCTGGGTCGGGGTCTTTTTTCCCCGGCCAAACTGGTTCTTCGGGTTGCAAGGGATCTTTCACTTGTTCGCGAATATAATCAACCACATGATTGCGAATCACTGTACTGGCGTACGTTTCAAACTTTGCTTTGCTTTTCTCTTGGTATGTCATTTTAGCTTTCATAAATCCCAAAACACCTTCTTGGAATAAATCTTCTTCGTCAAAGTCAAAAAGACCATACTTACGGATTAAAGATCGTACCACCATACGCACCAAGCGTTCATCTTTTTGGTCGTATTCAATATTCATTTATAAACCCCTTTGGCGGTTTACTTCGTATAACGCAATCGCAGTCGCACTGCCCACGTTCAAACTGTTAACTTTACCGTGCATTTGAATGGTTAAAATACCATCGACCAATTTACGGGTTAATTGATGGATACCATTTCCTTCACTGCCCATTACCAAAGCCACAGGACCTTTCAAATTAACTTTGGAAATTTCGACGCCCCCCAATTCAATACCATAAACCCAAAAGCCTTTGTCTTTCAAACGTTGAATTTCCTGATTGATGTTCACAACCTTACAAATCTGCACATTGGAAGCCGCACCTTGACTGACACGCATCGCGGTATCGTTGACCGTCACACTACGATTTTTTGGCAGGATGATACCGTCTACCCCCATACATTCAGCCGTACGAATAATGTTACCTAAATTGTGTGGGTCTTCAATACCGTCCAAAACTAAAATCAACGGTTGTTTTCCTTGCGCGTAAGCATTATCTATTACTTCTTTCAAATCAAAATATTGATAGTTGGTTACATAAGCCACAACGCCTTGGTGGTTTTTAGATTTGCTAATTTTATCCAAAGTCATCTTGTCGACCAATTGGTAAGTTACACCTGACGCTTTAATTCGTTCAAATAAATTTTGGTCACGCATGTTTGGCGAAACTAAAATTTTTTCAATTGTGCCATTACCATCTAAAGCCTGATTCAGGCTGTTACGTCCTTCGATTAACATTAGTATTGAATCTCCTTCATACGTGCAACGTTTAATGCACTGTTAATTTTACCCAAGTTACCAGTCAAATGCCAAAAACCAATCAACGCTTCAATGGCGGTTGCACGTTTGTAATTTGCCAAAGTTGCGGACTTCGGCACATTGTTATTGTGTGCGTTACGCGCGCGTTTGACAATATCCTTTTCAATAGCTGTAAAGGTCGGTTCCAATTGTTGATAAATTTCACTTTGAAAGTTTGCACATTCGTAGCTAGTAGCAATATTGTGCATTTCGCCCGCCTTACTGTAATTCGCCACATTTTCCAACAACAATACAGCACGTATATTATAAGACCACACTGCATCGCCCACAAAAGCCAAATACAGCGGGTTCAATAAACTAGCGTCTTTTTCCGAGATTAAATTCATATATATAAGAATATCATTAAACATGGAACATGTGCAATTTATTTTACAGCATCGCGGCCCTGTGACGATTAACCACGAATACACCGTAGATTTACAGTCGGGTCAAGCTTTACGCATCAATTGGTTTCCCGACAACGACCTTTTCATTTCAACCGCCAACCATAGTGCATATTATAACGCCACCAATACCACCCAGATCGCGCCAAACACTTATTTGATACAAATTGTCAACAAGACTGATTTGCGCGATTTAGAGGTCAAATTCGACCGTAAACCATATCTTATCGCAGGAAATGTCATTATCGACCAAGACCAAAAAACATATTTAACCGCGGATAAAATTGACGTCATGCCCGACGAAATTGTGGCGGCGCACGGCAACCGCGTGACCCGAATTTTATTCAGTGGTGACAAAGTCGCAACCGAACA
>JAZLKE010000023.1:0-16161 GCA_045597505.1 Clostridia bacterium
TTAATGTTGTGTGTTTTCTCTAAAATTTCAGCGTTTTTATTTAATAATCCATTTTTTACATAAATACTTCGCAAATTTCTACAATTACAAAATGCCTCGTTTTCACATAACGATTTACCCAAAATCTGTAAATCATTTAATTTTAGACAATCCTTAAAAGCACCTGAACCAATTTGCTTAATACTCTCGGGAATTGTCAATTCACACAAATCATCATTGCCGTTAAATACATTTGCATCAATAGCAACAACTGGCAAATTGTGATATGTATCAGGTAAAATGATTTTAACTGCCTCACCATAATAAGCAGCAATACTAAAGCCATCTAAACTATTTCCCGTAAACTGAAAGTCATAAATTTCATTAAGTTGGTTTGACCACTTGGCGAACAAAGTTAAATTTCTATCAACCATGGTGTTAAAATCAAATTTGTAGCGATACTTTTTATCTAAATACCAGCCCATAAAAACATAATTATCACGCCATGGATAAACTTTTTCAATTCTTCCAGTTTCGTCTATTTCCTGCGGTGTAATTTGATTACCGCCACAAGTATCAAAACTTACCATTATCCTATCATCCGTTTCTGTTTGATTGATTAAATTGTCAGAAGGTTCATCAACCGTTTCTTGTGAGGATTCCTCGACCTTTGGTTTGCTATTACCACACGCAACTAGCGTCAACCCAGCTACCATTAACACTAATGCCAATGTAAGTAGTTTCAATAATTTTTTCATATAAAAATGCCTCCCTTAACGAGAGGCATAGTCCAAAACTACGAACTCCCGTTGTGGTCAAACAACTTATTCTCAAGAGAATAGGTGGTCGTTCGTCGCTTGGCGAAAATTAGGATGTCCCACTCTCTTGATAAATATTAAGTTGTTTGACCAATCATAGATTAACATAGTTTTATATTTAATTCAATCATAAAAAGAACCCTACAAGTCTGTAGAGTTCTTTTCAATTATTCCGCAAGTTTCAAAAGTCACAGACCATCGGGCTTTTTTATTACATTTATTTTAATAGACTTGCTTCATGTTTTATCATTTAATAATTTTCTGGAATGTCGTTCAAAATTAACAACACGTCCCCGCTTTTTAATAAGCGCGAATAATATGTTTTGGCGGCTTCGCGGTTCGGCGCATACACCACTTCACCATGCCAATCACGTAATCCCGCTTGAAAATATTCGCGGTTAAGTTCACCCACCACAATCACGGCATCAGCTACACTTTTAATTTGCCGACATAATTCTGCGTGCGCACTTGCCGTATTTTCCCCTTGTTCAACCAAACCGGGCGTTTGTACAACTTTGCGCGTAGCATAGTTTTTTAACACCGCCAAAGCTGCGGCTGTACTTTCTGGATTAGCGTTATAACTATCATCTAAAATAATGATGCCATTGGGTGCAATAATTTTTTCCAAACGGTGCGGGGTCGGTCGTAAACTGAGCGCCACTTTTTTAATTACGCTTTCACTAACTCCCAACTTACGCGCCAAAGCCGCCGCCAGTTGAATGTTTTTTTGTTGATGCTCGCCCAACAGTTCGGTGCGATAAACAGGCTGTTGCGCACTTTCCACCAAAATTAAATTGCAGTGTTTTAATTTTCGACACCACGCATTATCACCATCAGTTACAGCAATTCCGTTTTCAGGTAAACAAGCGAACAATTCGCCTTTGGTTCGTGCCACGTTTTCTACACTGCCAAACGTCGCCAAATGGCACGCGCCAACACTGGTCACAATACCATGGTCTGGGTGCAATAACCCACACATTTCGCGAATTTCGCCCACACGTCGCGCTCCCATTTCCATGATTAAAATTTGCGTATCCGCCCGTAAATTTTGGTTGACTGTCCGTGCAAAACCCATCGGCGTATTAAAACTGGCTGGACTGGCAACAACTTTATATTTGGTACTTAGCATATCCGCCAAAATATTTTTGACCGAAGTTTTACCATAACTGCCCGTAATTCCAATCTTTATCAATCCAACATGCCGACTTAATTTACGTTGCGCGCGTTTTAACCAATAGCGTTGCACCGCTTTTTCCCACGGCTGTAACAGCCAATTTGCCACCGCCACCGTGTGTGACAGACATAAGGTCGGCAACCCCAACCCTAACCCACACAACAAAAACGTCGCCACCCGCAACCGTTGCAACCGAGCTGTCATCTTAGCACTACCTGTGGTTGCCTTGGGTATCAAGCGCCAATACGTTTGGTTTTGATACCCCACCACCTGCATTTTATATAATAAGGAATTAAGCTTGCTCATGACTGCCCGCCCATAAATTGCGTTACATCACGAATAAATCGCGCGGAATTTTCCAAGTACGCAAAATGTCCACTGTGCGCATAAACTATCGCCCGCGCATGTGGAATTATTTTATTTAACCGCCGACACATGGATAATGGTGTGTCACGGTCGCGCTTTCCCCAAACTAGCAAAGTCGGCGCCGTAATTTGTCCGAACTCCCAACTTAAATCACGATTTACCACATTACAAAAAGTCCGTTTTCCGTTTTCGTCCAAACGTCGGTAATCCGCACTGCCACCATTAACTTTGAACCCCAGACGCCGACACAACTTGAACCAACGGATTTTCAACCACACACGCAAGCGCCACCGCGGTTTAAGTCCAGCCCCGCCCGTAAGAACAATTCGGGTAAACAATTTTGGGTGTCGAGCATTCAAAACCGCCACTAACCGCGCGCCAAAAGAATGTGCCACCACAATACAGCGCGCCACCCGTTGCTCTTGTAAATACGCGTCCACGTCATCGGCGTAATCTTCCAAAGTATAAACTTTTTGTGGCGGACAAGGTAAACTGGGACACAGCACTCGATAACGCGCACCACTTGGGTCGACCGCACGCCCGAAATACTGACTAATCGGCGCAAAACTGTCCGCATTGCCACCCCAACCATGCAAAAACAAAATGGTTTGCATGGCGTTATATATGCAAATTCAATTAGCCTTGTTTCTTATTAACAATAAATTCGCCGTTATAAAATGGCTTTAACGCAAACGGCGACACAGTTTCGCCCGCATTCAATTTGCGCATGGCTTCGTCCACGTCAAGTTTATCCCGCAGTTCAACCACTGGAATTTGCTGTGCATAAGCAAACGCTTTGGCAACTGCCAACCCTACACGGATACCCGTCCAAGAACCCGGACCACTAACCACCGCAACCGCATCAAATTTTTTCACGCCCAATTCTTTAATTAAAGGGTTAATGTTTTGGTCGTGTTGGCGTTGCTCCGCGCAAGTTTTGGTTGCCACTACTTGACCGTCCACTGCTAATTGTACGACCAATTGTGTTTGCGTGCTGTCAATCAATAATAAATTCACGGTTACCGTCCTCCTGTACGTTAATGGTAATCTGCATGGCATCGGGTAAGTTTAACTCATTCGGCCATTCAATAAAAACATAATTTCCCGCCACACACAAATCCAATAAACCAATGCTTTCCAAAACTTGGTTGACTTTGTCGGCACTAGGTACAGCTACGCCGTCATTTTCCCATAAACGATATAAGTCCGCATGAAAGATGTTTTCCGCATATTGGTTAATCACGGTAAAAGTCGGGCTGCTGGCTTGCGCGGTCGGGCACAAAACGCGCACAATTTCGCCAACCAAAGTTGTCTTACCCGCACCCATCGGGCCAGACAACAAAACTACGCCACCGTTACTTTGTTGCAGTCGGTGGGCAACTTGGCGGGCAAACGCTTTGGTCGTGCGCAGGTTCATGCGATATTGTAGCAGATTTTATCGGCGGTGCAAAGCGCGAAACCGCCGCCATTATAAAAACAAAACAAGCAACCACAACATAGTAAACATTCAACCGTACGACATAACTCATCAACAATAAAACAAAACCCGCAAAAACCAAACCTTTGGTGCGTTCCCGCGAAAATGCCCGTTGCCATAAATCACGTAATACCACCCGCCAATTACGCCGTGGCTTTTTGGGTGCGTTTTTCCACGCTTGCCAAAATTTACGCCCCACTGTCAATTCATAAATCAAGTTAAAACTGACCGCTAAAAACACCGAAAAAGCCAAGTTTCGTAACAATAATTCTAACGCCACAAACATGAAAAAACCGCGCGCGAAAACATCACTTAAATAGCCAATTTTCGACATCAAAATTTATTATTGACATTTGAGTTTCAAAATTGCATAATACCTCACTTTTTAATTGCTATTTAGCAAAAAAATTTTAATAAAAGGTAGGGTTTTATGCAGTGGCAAAATTCACAGGAGAAAAAATTATCGAATTAAAAAACATCGTAAAAATCTACGATAAAGAAAAGGTCGTAGATGATGTTTCCTTATCAATCAAAAAAGGCGATTTCGTAACCATTCTGGGTCCTTCCGGTTGTGGTAAGACTACCCTTTTGCGTATGATTGCAGGTTTTGAAAAGCCGACCGAAGGTACCATTTTATTGGAAGGTATGGACGTGACCAACATTCCACCATACAAACGTAACATCAATACGGTTTTCCAAAAATATGCGTTGTTTCCGCATTTGAATGTTTTTAATAACATCGCTTACGGTTTGAAATTAAAAACCGTGCCTGATGCTAACGCAAAGAAAGGCTATCGCCTGCTCACACAACAAGAAATTACCGATAAAGTCAACCGTGCTTTGAAAATGGTTGACCTTGAAGATTATGGTCATCGTGACATCGACAGTTTGTCTGGTGGTCAACAACAACGTATTGCGATTGCACGTGCGATTGTTAACGAACCTAAAGTTTTGCTTTTGGACGAACCATTGTCCGCTTTGGATTTGAAGATGCGCAAAGAAATGCAAATTGAATTGCGTCGTTTACACAAAGAATTGGGTATTACCTTTATTTATGTTACCCACGACCAAGAAGAAGCCATGACCATGAGTGATACTATCGTGGTTATGCGTGACGGCGAAATCCAACAAGTTGGTACTCCGAAGAAAATTTACGACGAACCACAAAACGCTTACACCGCGGACTTCATTGGTCAAAGTAACATTATTTCCGCCAAAATGATTCGCGATAAAGTGGTCGAATTTTTCGGCTATAAATTTCCGTGTTTGGACAAAGGCTTCAAACCTAATGAACCGGTCGACGTTGTTGTTCGTCCAGAAGATGTCGAAATCAACCCGACGAAACCACAATTTGAAGGCGTAGTAATGAATTCGGTCTTCAAAGGTAATTTCTACGATTTAACCATTGTTTTGGACGATTACGAATTATCCGTCATTGATACCAAAACTTATCCAATTGGCGAAAAAGTTAAAATGGCAATTGAACCAGATGGCATTCATGTTATGCCAAAAGAAGCGTTAACCAACGAATACGAAACCGAAATCACTGGCGAAAACACCATTTCTATTGGCGACACAGACTTTGAGTTTATTCCTGCCAAAGGTCAAACCTTTGAAAAAGGCGACAAAGTCGTGGCTACCATTGATTTCAACAAAATTGAATTAACCGACGACGAATCAGAAGGACAAATCAGCGGTAACATCACTGATATGATTTATAAGGGCAAATACTACCAAGTCAAAATCTGGCTTGACAATGACACGGCGTTAATCGTGGATACGCCGTACGACTGGGACACCGACGACCGTGTCGGCTTGGTCATCAAAAAAGAAGATATTAAGGTGTGCCACGATGAAAAAGATTAATTTTAACTCTCGCAGTTTATTTGCCCTACCTTATTTAATTTACATGGTCATTTTCGTGGTCGTTCCACTGTTCATGTTGCTTGGTTTTGCTTTCTTCGGCGATGGTGGCTTTTCCTTTGAAGAAGTCAGTTCATTCTTTACCGATGCCAGCCAATGGGCGACCGTAGCCCGCAGCCTGCGTATCGCTTTGGTGGCTTCATTGTGGTGTATTTTAATTGCCTACCCTTTGGCATACACCATTGCAAAAATTAAATCCAAAACAATTCAATACATGGTCTTAATGGCATTGGTCGCTCCGATGTGGATTAATGGCTTGTTGCGTACTATTGCTTTGAAAGATTTGGTCAGCTTTGCAACCGACTTAATCGCCCAAGCCAGTGGTCAAGAATTATCTACCCCAACTGGCGAAACCTTGTTGACCTTGGGTTTAATCATTGACTACTTGCCGTTCATGTTAATGCCAATTTATTTGGTTATTACTGGTATTCCCAAATCTTATTTGGAAGTCAGCGCGGATTTGGGCGCGTCCCCGTTTGTTACTTTCTTCAAGGTCACTTTACCGCTTTCTATGTCGGGTATCATCAGCGGTTTCTTAATGGTTTTCACACCCGCGGTATCCACTTATTATATGAGTGAATACTTAGGTAACCAAAGCACCTTTATGATTGGCGAACAATTAAACACCATGTTCACCAAAGACAACAAGTCTGGCGCGGCGGTCATTGCATTAGTATTGTTAGTTTTGGTTGGCTTGTCAGTTTTGATTGCAAACCAAATTTCACGTATCGGCAACAACAAAAAAGGAGGTATTGCGTAAATGGGAATGACTATTGTTTGTATTGTTATGGCAGTGCTTTATTTGCCAATCTTGCTCTTGGTTTACGCTTCGTTCGGCGATGGCTGGGCGTATTATCAACAATTATTTACCACGACCGAATACATGCAAGCCGTGGGCAACACTTTGTTAATTGCGGTGATTGCATCTTTAATTGCAACCATGATTGCCGCAATGGCAGCCACAGGTATTTTGTACTTAGGCAAGCGCACCCGTGCAGTTACCATGGCCGTCAACCAATTACCCGTAATTAACGCGGATATCGTTACCTCGTTTGGTTTAGTTTTGTTGTTTGTCAGCGTTGGCATGACTAACTTGGGCTTGTTGAAATTGTTACTTGCCCACGTGTTAATTGCCCTGCCTTTCTGCTTGTTGACCATCTTGCCCAAAATGCGCCAATTAGACGCCAACTTGATTGACGCGGCATTGGACTTGGGTGCATCGCCGTTCAAAGCCTTTACCAGCGTCATTGTGCCACAATTGGTTCCTGCGATGGTTCAAGCATTCTTATTAGGCTTTACTTTGTCTTTGGACGACTTTGTTATTACTCAATACAATAACAGCGGTGTTCCAACAATCTCGACAGTTGTTTACGGTGCCATCAGCCGTCGCGACATTCCCAACGCGTTCAAAGCCTTAACCACCATTATCTTTGTTGTCATCTTGTTGGTTTTGGTTATCATGAATTTGAACGCCGCCCGTATGCGCAAAGGCATCAAAATCAGCCGTAAAATTACCGCAGTGATTTTGGCAGCCGTTATCTTGCTGGCCACTGGTGGCATTGTTCCCATGATTGTTTCGCACTTAACCCCACGCAGTTTGGTTTTGAAAGTTTATAACTGGGAAGACTATATTGCTATGGGTCAATATAATGATACCCCGAACTTGCTCGACGAATTTGAAGATTACTATCGCGCATATTTGAAAGACCAAGGTGTGAAAGATGCGGACAAATTCCGTATCGAATACCACACCTTCACCGATAACGAAGAATTGTATTCTAAAATCAACACCCAACATTCGGATTATGACATCATTTTCCCGTCCGAATACATGGTGGAAAAAATGCGTGACGAAAACTTAATCCAACCCATCGACAAAGAGCGCTTTACGACTTTTGACGACACCACAATCAGCATGGACGAAAACATTTTGTCCCGCACCGCTGCTTTCACCACGGTTACAGGTCACGACGACCAAGTTTGGGCAATCCCTTATATGGTCGGTACCGTGGGAATTATGTACGACACCGATGTCTTAAAAAGCATTGGTGGCGATGAAGAAGTCACCAAGTTTGAAACCATGTTACAAGAATATGGCTTCGGCGTTTTATTCGGTGAAGGCGACAGCAAAAAATACAGCGGTCGCATTACCATGAAAAAATCTGCGCGCGACTCAATCGGTATTGCGATGATTTACGGCGCACAACAAAAAAACATTGGCGACAACGCGATTGACGATGACTACCTTAACGAATTAAACACTGCCAGTGGCGACTACACCATTTTATCGGACATTTTGAACATGGACGGCGACTATAACATTGATTTAGCCCGTCAAATCTTAATGGACCAAATCTCCACCATGCACCCAACCTACGAAAACGATAACGGTAAAAAAGCCTTCAAAGACCCGAACGACAAACGTTTTGCTTATGGTTTGTATTGGAGTTGCGATGCTGGCTTAACCATGATGGAATTGGACGAAGAAAACGAAGATAACGAAAATTACGACAACCCGTTGCACTTCTATGCTCCAAACGGCACTAACTTATGGACGGATAACTTTGCGATTCCAACCTACGCACAAAATACCGATGCTGCTTATGCGTTTATCAACTTTATGTTACGTGACGAAAACGCCGCCCGCAACATTGATTACGTTGGCAGTCAAATGGTCGCCACTGGCGATGCAATTGACGAATTAAAAGCCGATTACTGCGTACCAGGTTACGAATTCATTTACGAAAATGACGACGAAGAAAACGGCGAAGTCATTGGTGTGGAAATTTCCGACCCAGGCGAAATTGACCCGTTTGAAGATTACGATACCAACTTAGCTGTTACCATTTTCCCGACCCAAGATAACATAACTTATTCCGCGATTATGCACAACTTCGACAAAGCCAAGGAAAAAGGCGTTAACAATTTAATGCTGGACGTACAAAACCAAGCCGCACAATTAACCGAAAGAGAAGGTGCCACAGTCAACTGGTTCTTAATTGCATTGGCAATTATCGCGGTCGTGGGCTTGGCATGGTTCATTATCTATATGGTTATGCACCGCCGCCCGAAACTCCCCGACCCGTTATTGGAAAGCCAAAAGAAATAACTAACAAAAAATGACCTGCGCCACGGGTCATTTTTATTATCGATGTTTTTTCACAACCAACTTTTAATCCAAGTGGTTAATTCAGCATCGGTAACCGCACTTTTGAAAAGTTTTTCTGCCTTGACTTCGGACTGCAAAACAAGGGCTTGTAAATTTTTGGCACTATCGCCCATTCCCGAACCGCCCGAAGTCGTAAACGGCACCACATTACCCGCAAAACCATGCGCTTGCATCAAACACTACATCAACGGCTCACGATACCAACAAACGGACACTAAAAAACCCGGTCGCCCGGGCTTTTTACTTATTTACAATTAGGCGGCTACCACATGAATGATTTGTTCAGCCACACCATCACCGTCCCAATCAAATTCCCAAACCAATGTATCGGTCAATTCATTAAAATGAATCTCCATTTTCAAAACGGTTTGTCCAATGTATCCGTCGACTTTTTCCAAAGTAACAACTTCGTCTTGACACTTACAAATTGAACTTGCAGTGTAATTATCTGGTGCAATAATTTGAATCGTTGCATAGTTATTGTTCAATTTGGTTTGATCAATTGTGAACGTTTCATAATCAACAACTTCACCGAAGTTTTCCACATTCTTGTAACTATATGTAACGGTTACATTGTTTTTGGTAAATGTATCGCTGTTCAAGACAGCATAACCGGTGATTGTGGTCAAACCAGCTTTCTCACCACATTTGCTACAAATATCAAAGTAATTAACTTTATTGAATTCCGCCTTACCTTCATCACTCTTCAAGCGATATGGGTTGATTCGACATTCCGGCGTAAATGACGATACCCAGTCATGACCTTGCGCTTTGTATTTAGATTCAAGATTGCTCGGGTCATATTCTTTGCTATTATCATTCACATAGTAGTATTTGTGACAATGTATGCAATAGCCGTATGCTGGATGACCATTGTGTTCACAATCAGGCAAAACTTCATCTTGGCAATCACGTAAATCATGTGGCATTTTTTCCACGGTTACATCTTCAATTTCATATTGGCAAGCTTCATCTTCAAAACATTTATGACAATCGTCACAATAATAATGTCCTTTCACACCTTCGTGTTCACAACTTGCTTCCACTTCGTTGACCCAATGTGCATTGTGTTTATAGCCAATGAAAGCGGTTGGGTACGGATTTTTACCAGCTTTATCGTGGAACATTTCGTGGCAGAAAATACATTCGTAATGTTCATGCCAACCTTCTTGAGTACAAGTTGCTTCTTTTGCATCGACATGTTCAATGGTCGCATGCGCAGACTTAGCAATAATTTCTTCGTTGTTAGTGATTTCTCGTTTGCCACCTTTATCCCAGAATTTTTTGTGGCAGAATTTACATTCGTAATGGTTTTGAACGCCAGTTTCACCGCAGGTCGCGTTTTTTCCTTCAACTAAGACCAATTCATGTTTAAGTTGTGGAATAATTAAATCGGCTTCCGCGATTTCATTGCGACCTTCTTTATCCTCGTAAAACTTATGACATTCCTTGCATTCGTAATAACTATAATGTCCTGCATAGTCACAGGTCGCCGCTTCACCCATGTTATAAACTAACGGGTGACTGTGCGATTCAACCGCCGCACTAGCACTATGACCACCCCACATAATGGCCACACCAATTCCCATGCCGGCGACCACTGCCACCAAAGCAAAGGCAATTTGTTTGAAAATTTTTAATTTCATTTGCGTTTTCCCCTTTTAATTTCATTTATATGATAACATACAACTCCTAAAATTCAAATAGGTAAACACAAAATTCTTCAGTAATTTACTTTTACTGGTTATGCTTCAATTTTCCAATCAATTTTGTCCGTAAATTTCCGCCGCGGCTTAAAAACTCATCAATTAAAGTTTTCAAATCAACCAACCATACACCAACTTTGTCATAATCTTCTCCCCCGCGCTGTTGCGCATCCCCAACATACTTAAAAATTTCACCGTTACAGCATGCATAAGGCAAAATAAAAATTGATTTAACGTTTTCAGCTTTTACAGATGCTTGGTTGCGTAAATAACTGTTATAACCAATTTGCTTGGCAATGGCAGAAGATTGTGGCAAATCCCGATAATCATCGGTGTACCCGTAATTGTAATATTTTGCATCAATAATATAATAACAGTCTTCAACTTGCATAATCGTATCTGGACGCAACTTAGAGGCCGGTTTTTCACCTTTACCAAAAATTTCGTAATAATACTCGTTATAAAACTTTTTAACATTAGCCGTACCAAAAACTTGATTCACCATGACTTCAAACACGTATTCAAATTCGCTGTCAAAAATTGAAAAGCCGTGTTCCTTGTTTTGGGTGTTACGGTTGTTAATAATGGACAGCAGATGATTTAGCAAAACTTTTTTATCGTCACGGAAAGTTTGGTGCAACTCGTCGTTCAAAAAATTAGTCATGAAAACTTTGTCTTTTTGGATATCATAAATTGAACTTTCGACCGACTCGACCCCGAAAATAAAGCCCACATGTTCGACCGAATATTTCAAACAACATTTATAAATTTGGGTTAAAATTTGCGCTTCGTCCAAAACGTTACGTTCCCGACAAAACTCATAATAAATAATGCTGCCATGGTCAAAGTAAATCGCGTTATTTTTAATTGTATGTTTCCAGTTAATTTTGCCCGTACCGCCCACTTTGATGATTTTCTCAGTTTCCACGTAATAGCCACGATTCATGTAATCTTGAACCAACCAAATCATGGAATGAAACTGTTCCAACTCCTTATTAACACCATCGACGAAAAAATCTTGCTGTACGCTTTTTAACAAAGTTAAAATTTTGCGCGCTTCTCTTTTGTATTCGTCTTGCTTAACCTGATATTGACACGGGAAAACAAACTGTGGCGGTTTGGCTAGTAAATTCAAACCGATATATGTACAGTCTCTTTTATTTTCTGGAATTTTAAAAAACTCAATTTCCTTGGTCATTTTCTCCTACATTGTCTGTGTGTTTATAAAGACTTGCTAAATTTCCACAATTATCGTTAAACACATTAATACCTTTAATGAATTCTTTGATTACATCATCCAATGTTTTCAAATCCACACGGAACAATTGTTCTTTGTTATATTTCACAACATCATTCCACAAATACATGAAAATCTTTTCGGCAAAAACTCGAGCATCGGCAATTTCGGATTCTTTAACAAAATAAGCACCCAACAATTTATCTTCCGCCAACATGCCCTCATTGCACTTCGTTAAAATATCAGCATTTAATGCTTTCACAAACTCTCGCCAAGAAAAGTTCATACCTCCGATTCGGTTCGTACTAGCATTATTTAAATCATTTTCAATGCGTGTCATACGCCAACGACGTTTGAAGGCAGTATCCAAAGTAAACACATTTTGGTCGCAAGTATTCATGGTCGCTAAAATTGTTAAATTACGGGGAATATAAATTTTATCGCCTTTATAATTTTTACATTCTGTTTTTAACCAATCCGAAATGTTTCTATTGTAAATTTCGTATTCACTTTTCCCATTTTCGTCACGGTCAAGCAGTTGGAAAATATCACCAAAAATCGCGGGTGCGTTACCACGGTTAATTTCTTCGATAATTAAGAAATATTTTATTGCTTTATTTTCAACATCATTTTCGTTATCCAGTGCATCCTTCAAGATTTCCACAAATGGTCCCGGCACGAATTCGTAATCGATAATTTTATCCCCTTTATTGTTTTCTTTAACCACTGGCATCACTTGTCCGACAAAATCGCTGTAACCATATTCTGGGTGGAATAATATGCGCATTTTACAATTGTCATCGACCCCCGCCAACAGTTCATTAACATAATGACTTTTACCACACCCTGGCACGCCATAAAAAATCACATTTTGACCGAGATATTTTTTTAATTCGTCGTTCAGTTTTTGTTCTTTTTTTGTATCGTTTTCCTCGACATTGCCATTTATTGTATCTGCTGAATCTTTATTTAAATGATTTTTTTCAAAAGACCGTTCGGTTGAATAAAAAATAAAATTTATTAAATCTTCATTATTATTTTTATCAACTTTATTTATACTAGATCGATAAGCAGTGCCAGTTGCTTCTTTTTGAGAATCTAACTTTTTCCAATCAATTAACAATTTATTATTATATATGTCCACCCCAGTAACTTTCCCAGTTGCATATATACGCATAAAACCAGTCGTTCGTTTAGTTCCTCTATTTCCTGATGTTTTCAAAAACACAAAATCACCAAGTTTTACATCCTTAATGTAACCCGTTTGCTTTTTGTCAGTCCCAAAATACTCCCAATAATTATTGTTTATAAAATTTTCTAATTTATCAGATTTTTCGGTATCATTTTGTCTATAATCTTTACCACCCAAAGCCCAAACATTAATATTCTTTAATTCTTCTGTTTCCATACTCCATTATATCAACAAACCATGGCGGCACAAATTGATATTTCATTAAAAACAGCCCACGCGGGGCTGTCTTACTTTGGTGCGGCCGAGAGGGTTTGAACCTCCACATCTCGCGATACAGGATCCTTAGTCCTGTGCGTCTGCCAATTCCGCCACGGCCGCGTAGCCAAATTGTAACCCGAAACGCACGAAATGTAAAGCACACACCAACAAAAAAGTCGGCTTATAAAGTCGACTTCTGCACAATCTTTTGTACTGCTTGCCAATAGTTTGCTCGCGGAATCGCACCGCCCGCCCGTACTGGAATTTCCGCCACCACTTTACCGTTATCTGTAACCAAGATTTTACCAACCACGCTTTCTCCGTCCAAAGGTGCGGTAACCGTATCTGGAATTTCCGTGGCGATAGCCAAATTTGCATTACCGTTCTTCGCAGTCAAATGATAGTAATTTTTTGCGGGATATAAATCTACTGTTTCCGTAACTGCATTTTTTACTGCCACGGTTTTAATCGGTACAGTTGCATCAACCAATAACTGGTTTTCAAAATTTCGGCACGCGTAATCTAACAGCGCACTACTTTCATTGAAGCGCGTCTTACTGTCTGACGCTCCGATAATAACCGCAATAGGTTCAATGTCGCCCCGTTTAGCCGCCACCGTAATGCAATGTCCAGCTTCATTGGTAAAGCCCGTCTTACCACCCAAACAACCTTGATAACGGCGAATTAATTTGTTCGTATTGGTCAAACCAGTGATACGACCGCTGGGGTGAGTTAAATCATACATCCAAATTTGGTTGAAATCTCCGTAGTGTGGCGACTGCATAATGGCTTGGTACATGGTCGCCATATCACGCGCGCAAGAATACGCCCCTGGGGTGGGTAAACCTGTGCAATTGACGAAATTGGTATCTTTACAACCTAAGCCCCGCGCAAAAGCGTTCATCTGTTCCACAAAACTTTCCACCGAGCCTGCCAAGTGTTCCGCCAGCGCCACGCAACTGTCGTTCGCCGAAGCCACCACAATGGACTGTACTAAATCATGCACACTGTATTCACTGCCCGCGTCCAAGAAAGCCTGACTGCCGCCCATACTGGACGCGCGTTCACTGACCATCACCATATCGTCCATGGTAATTTTACCTTCTGCTAACGCTTGATAAATCACACCCAAGGTCGCCACTTTGGTCATCGACGCAATCGGTAAATGCGCATCGGCATTTTGAGCGAACAAGACTTTACCACTGTTGGCTTCCAATAAGAACGCCGCTTTTGCGGTAATTAAGGGTGCGTCGGGCAAATTTTCACTAACTTGGTTTTGTGTTTGTTCTACCGTCGTGGCAGGTGCCACAACCGCTAATGCCTTAGTCATGGGACAACTGTAACCCAAGCCCAACATACCACACATAGTTCCCGTCGTTAAAATTGCCGTAAAGATTTGTTTCGTTTTCATACCCCTAGCATGTGAAACTTAACGCGGTTTATACACAATTTTTCCAAGCACCGTCCAAAAAACCAAATACTCAATAAACCCCAAAACTACTGCTACTGCAACCAACCAACCAATTCCACGCAACATCAACAGCCAATTCCGCCCTTGTCCACATTGTTGATTATTACGAAAATTTTCCCCACATTGTAACGCCCATAACAAACCCGCCAAAATCACAACAGTTACTACCAATAACCAAACTACATAAAAACATAACAACAACAGCGCCGTAAAATTATAGTAAAAGAAAATCCACCATACCGCCACGGCTAACCAGTAACCATGCATCATGATGATTGGAAAAACCACCAACGAAGTCGGCTTCGACAAACAAGCAAAAATCAAAACCAACAGCACAGGCACCATAATCGCCAAAACACGTTGCCAAATGAAACCACCAATAGAACTGTTAATGGCAGTCGCGTTCAAGATGTTGCCGTCAATTAAATTAGTGTTAATTTCTTCAACCCCAACATCGGTTACAAACAAAGTTACGACACCCAAAATCATACCCGCGACCAAACAAATGATTAACCCAATCGCAATTGCCCGATATTTGCGCCACTGTATGCGCAACAGCCCTAACAGACGATCCCACCACCCAGTCTGCATAAATAATTTATATGATTTTGTGAAATGATAATTGCGCTATGAAACCAAGGAAGAACTTACATTTTTGGCGTGGCGCATTGTTCGCCGTTGCCGTTTTTGGTGTTTATGTCATGTTAATTGTTCCGTTTGTACGCGGTATTACGACACCAAACACCATTACTCTAACCCCCAGCGAATACGCCGCACGTGCTGATGCTAATCCGTCCACCGTGACCAGTTCATCTACCGATACCGACCAAGAAAAATATATCACGGTCAAATTATTAGGTTTAATTCCCATTAAAAAAGTTTTGGTCGACATTTTACCGTTTGATACCGTCATTGTGGGTGGCATGCCCATTGGCATTTGCGGCGATATCGACGGTGTCTTGGTAACCGCAGACACCGAAGAACACACTTTACAAAAAGGCGACATAATTCAATTTGTCGACGGCGTCCCCGTTCACAATTGCGCGGACTTTACCAACGCTATCGCCAACAAAGGTACAGTTGAAGTTACCTTAACCCGCAACGGCACAACGCTCAAACGCCACCTTGATTTAACGGAAGATTTAGCTTTGCGCGATACCACTAATGGCGTGGGTATGCTGACATTCATTAACCCCGAAAACAATCAGTTTTCCGCCCTCGGTCACCAAATGGCGGACTTTGAAACTGGCACCGCAGTCAATTTGCGCGGTGGTGAAATTCGTTCGGTCAGCACTTACGGTATCACTAAAACCCAAGGCAAACAAACTGGCGTGTTAAAAAGTTCGGTACAATCCAACACTGCTCCCCAAGGCAGTATTACCCAAGGTACA
>JAZLKE010000024.1:0-5571 GCA_045597505.1 Clostridia bacterium
GTGTTGGATTGTCCGCAAACGCGGACTTTTTTTTAATTTTGGAAATTTATATTTTTTTTACATTTATTGTTCAGTGTTCACTCATCACTTATCTATCTGTCACAATTGACACTTTATATACTTTCACTATTCACTAAGAAAATGTCGGTTTACGCTCTCGCTATAACACCTAGCGGTGTTGAACTTCAAATGTCTTCGACATTTTCGTTCAGAACCAGCCCCCCACTTCTCTCCGTCCTCACTGCAACTATATACCCAGCCGACTTTTATCCCACAATCAAAACTAACACCACCCCAAACATCAGATAACCATTCCCTTGGATTATACCTATTACCCAGTTTATTTTCAGCATCCACGCTTACCGAACCACCATAAATGACTGGTTCGCCAACCTCTGGCGTCCATTCTGGGTCAATTCTAATGAAATATCCATAACCATACGCCGCCGTACCACGGTACCTATTACCATCAATATCTTTCGGATATACCTGAGCATCACTTGTTGACAAAGAATAACAGTTCGGACTGCAACTGCCTCCACCGCCAACGTTACTATGCTGAGAAGTCCCTTTGGTAGGCCACCAGCCAAAACCACCATCACAATATCCAGCACCGCCACCTTGTCCACCAGCACTAGTATAATTCGGGCTAAGTTCCCAATTTGTTATCTTACCATCTAGTACCCCCCATCCACCATGACTTTGTGTTGCTGGTGTACCTGTGCAATCAAACGGTGGCACACCCATAGCACTTCTTGTTTCAAACCAGCCATCGCCTTCCCATCCCGCAAACGTTCCATCAGCAATCTGCAGTAACTCTCTACTACTTAATCTCGCTTCTTCTAGATTACTTACATCTCCAGCACCAGCACCACTGGCAATGGCTGTTCCTGCACTGGTCCCAATTGGCAAGGCAAAGTTACTCTGTACATAGGTTGCACCGCCACCATCTAAACGTGAACTACCATCACTAGCACCACCTTTACCACCAGGGACACCAATTGTTACTGTCATGCTATTGCCTTTGTAAAAGGCAATACAGACTGCACCGACACCACCATTTAGACCAGCTCCTCCTGCTTGCCCAGCAAAAATCATCATATAGGTTCCCTCGTCAAAATTCAACGTCGTGGTTGTATTGCAATTTTTTGCGGTTCCTTGTGGTGCCGAAAACATTGTTTTCCCTGTATGATTTACCGTAGCAGCATTAAGGATAGTAGTATTAGTAGTGTTATATTTATATAATACATCATAGACAGCAGTAAAAAGAGCGCCTGCGGCAATGATTACAGACAGCACAATGATTGACGCTATTCTTTTCTTACTGTGTTTCACACCATAACAAAAAAAATCGGCAAACCAGCACTACTGCTTAATGCCTTGCAAAGCGTAAATAAACTGTGCTAAAATAAAAACGAAATGGAAAACAAAAGTTTAGTCTTTCCAGATTTCAATCATAGCATTGTAAATCTGGCAGCAACCATGGCTAATTTTCTTGGCAAGCCGACTAATCATTCAACTTTGCCAAGTTTGGCTGAACGCTTAAAACCTGAATACAAAAATATTGTTTACATTGTGATAGACGGCATGGGCGACCGTATTTTGAAAAAAAATTTATCCGCGAACAGTTTTTTCCGCAAGCACCAAATTGATACAGTGACTTCGGTTTTCCCGTCAACCACGGCTTCCGCGACCACAACATTAACCAGCGCATTAACACCGTCTGAACACGGTTGGTTTGCTTGGTCGGTCGATTTCGATGGACAGGTTATCGAGTTATTCAAGAACCGCAATTTTTACACGCACGAATTAACCGCAGACCGCGACTTCGCGCGCAAGCATTTACCATTTGAAGAATTTTTCGCGCATGGCAATTCAGAACGCACCACTTACAGTGTTTTTTCGTCGACACTGGCTGGCAGAATTTACGCCGATCATGAAGTCGAATTTTTGGGTTTAAGTCAGATGTACCGCAAATTACATAAAATTTGCAAACAACCCGACAAAAAATTTGTTTACGCTTATTATGCTGATTTAGACACGGTTATGCACGGCTATGGTACTACGGCATTAAAAACTCAATATCTGTTAAAAAGAATTCAACGTAAAACCGCCAACTTGGTAAAAAAGCACCCCGACACACTGTTTGTTTTAACCGCCGACCATGGACAAACGGACGTTAAAGGTTTCACATACATTTGCGACGACCCTGATATTCAAACCTGCTTGGAACACCCGATTTCGTTAGACCCCCGCGGTGCCAGTTTCAAAATCAAACCAGACAAAATCGAAGATTTCAAAGTTGCGTTTGAAAAATATTCCGACGATTACGAATTATTTACCAGTCAAGAATTAATCGAAAAAGGCGTTTTCGGCGATTTCAAATTACATCCCGAATACAAAAAGTACTTAGGCGATTTTATCGCGATTGGCACCAACACCGCCAAAATGTTGGTCTTTGACACTGGCGACCAATACCACGGCAGCAGCCGCCTTTACCACGGTGTACACACTGGCTTAACCGCAGACGAAATGTGGGTGCCAATTATTGTAATTGACGGGGGCAAATAATGCCCGAACTACCCGAAGTTGAAACAGTACGTACAGTATTATATCCATTTATTGTTGGACAAAATATCAAATCAGTCACCATTAACTTACCCAAGGTTACCGCTAATTTGACGCCCGACATGTTTGCGCAAAAATTAACTGACCAAACTATTACTAATTTTACCCGCCGTGGTAAGTTTCTGACTTTGCATTTATCAAACGGCGCACACGTTGTTGTACATTTGCGCATGACGGGGACATTAACCATCGAAGACCCGACCACACCTTTTGAAAAGCACACCAATCTAATTTTGGCTTTACAAAGTGGTAAAGAGTTGCGCTTCATTGATTCGCGCGGTTTTGGACATTGGTGGTACTTTGCCCCTGACCAATCCGACACCAGCGGACAAAACCTGCTTGGACCTGAACCTAGTGCAGTTACCGTAGAATACCTGCAACAAAAAATTAAAACACGTCGCACCGCTATAAAAACTTTGCTTTTGGACCAACACATCATCGCAGGCATCGGCAATATTTACGCCGACGAAATTTGCTTTCGGGCAGGTATCCAACCCGTCAGGTCAGGCGCCAGTTTAACATTGCCTGAACTGCAAAAACTGCAACAACAAATTCCCGCAGTTATCGCCGAATTTATCCACTTTCATCATGTGCCATTTGCGGTCTATGCCCAATCCAAAGGTACCAGTTACCAAAACGACGAAAACTTAGCCGTTTACGGTCGCGCGGGTCAACCATGTCAAAAATGCGGGCAACCATTAATTGGCACCCGCATTGGACAACGCAGTTCAGTTTACTGTCAACATTGTCAAAAGTAATCAATCGTTTTTGTGCATAATTTTGTTATAAAGGTTTTGAACAAAATTCGGTTTCTTCTCTTCGGTATTGTTGGCTTCCGCATTTTCATCTTTTGGTTGTTCAAAGAACGCTAAGCCCACAGCTCCAGGTCCACCATGTGCACCAACCACAGGACCAATTTCGCGTTTTTCGGCAAAATCAAAAGTAAACATTTGCTTAAAATCTTCGGCTTTTTCGCTGTCGTGAATGTGTCCATAATAAATCGGCATAGTTAAATCAATATTTTTGGTAAAATCCAAAACTTTACGTTTGGCAGAATTATAACCAATTCCCGAAGCCACCATACGCAACTTAGTATCTACTACACCGATAATCGGTTTTACGTGTAAAGTACCCGCCAAGAAACCTTTGACGAAACTGATGCGACCGCCTTTGACCAAATATTTGACGGTATCCGCAATGAAATAAATTTGTACACGTTTGCGCAAATCTTCCATATTGTGAACCAATTCTTCCAAGGTTACCCCATGATTAATCATTTTATAGGCTTCCATGACCAACGCATAATACGCCAAAGTAAAAGTTTGCGAATCAAAAATTGCCAATTTCGGCGAATTTAATTCTTTCGCGGCTTGAGTCAAACTGTTAAAAGTTCCCGACAAGCCACTGGAAACCGACATAACAAAAACTTCGTCGCCCGCATCTAAAATTGGTTTAATCACCTGAATATAATCATTGGCATTAATTTGCATTGTTTTGGGCATTTCTTTTACATTAGGCAACATTTCATAAAATTGGTCGTTATTCAAATCTTTACCCGCCAAATATTCTTTACCGTCAATGACCATGTGCATTGGCATAGCAATGATTCCCAACTTTTCGGCTTCGGCGACCCCCATTTCGCAAGTACAATCAACAATTAACTTAATCATATTCTAATAATATCATTAATTGCGCCAAAAATGCTAATATTTTTTTATCGGCGTTTTTGATTTTTGGAAACTTATGTTTTTTTACATTTATTGTTCAGTGTTCACTTATCTATCTGTCACAATTGACACTTTATATAAATCGGTTTTATAACGGCACAATTGTTTTGTTTATCTGTCGCATTCGCGTTTAATCTATCTGCCATGGTTTTCTCGATTTTTATTTTTTGCAAACCATGTCAGATAACTCGTTACGCTTTGCTCCACTCGTTATCAGAACCAGCCCCCCACTTCTCTCCGTCCTCACTGCAACTGTATACCCAGCCAGTACGAATTCCACAGTCATAATTTGCAGTCGTACCCCCTTCACCTTCCAACAATTGAACTGCCGTTACTGGTGTGTATCGTGTACTTCCTAATGTGTTACTATCACTGACCAATGCTGTATTACCATAAACTGCATTGTTAACTATCGGTGTTCGCTCTGGGTCTATACGTCTAAAATGTGCACCACCACAATTTGTGCTTGCACGTACAAACTCACCTGCATGTTCTCCTGACGGATACTTGGGTCCGCTCTGTGAATCACTACTATACACTGGATAACAGTTCGGACTGCAACTGCCTCCGCCAGCAAAAGACTTTGTTATCCAATAATTATATGCACCACCAATAGCGCCGCCACCACCATCGTAATAACCAGCACCGCCACCCCAACCACCATTCGATGTTCTAGTACCATCTCTCCTTAAACCATTCATGTTTTGAGATGCAGGCGTTCCCGGATATGGCTCAGCTGCCACTACTCTTTTTGTTACCGTTGCAATTACACTCCAATAATCATCGCCAAAACCTGCAAATGTTCCATCCATAATCTTCATGGCTTCTGACGCAGTAAAGTTTTGTTCCACTCCAAAGTCTTGCCATATACCTCCACCCGCGCCACTGGCAACGGCTGTTCCGGCACTAGTTCCAGTCGGCAAGGCAAAGTTACTTTGTACATAGGTTGCACCGCCACCATCTTTACTACCATCACTAGCACCGCCTTTACCACCAGGGACACCAAATGTTACTGTCATACTGTTACCTTTATAAAAGGCAATACAAGCCGCACCATGTCCCTCATCCCATGTCCATATGTTAATATCTGGACCACCGCCCTGTCCCCAAGGAATTACTATATAAGTTCCTTCGTCAAAATTACACGTTGTGGTTTCATTACAGTTCTTGGCAGTTCCATACACAGCCCAATTTGGCTGCCCCCGCATATCCACCG
>JAZLKE010000025.1:0-6973 GCA_045597505.1 Clostridia bacterium
GATATTCAAAAGGATTACGACTGCGGGATTCGTGTTGGCTGGGTGTACAGTTGCAGTGAGGACGGAGAGAAGTGGGGGGCGGGTTCTGATAATTTACGAAGCACCGCGGAGTAAATTATCTGGCATAACTGCTCCGCAAAATAATCATGGCAGTTATGCCAGATATGAGTAAGCAGTTATGACAGACAAAAATTGGCGCGCATGCGACAGATAGATAAAACAATTGTGCCGTTATAAAACCGATTTATATAAAGTGTCAATTGTGACAGATAGAATAGTGAAGAGTGAAGAGTAAAATAAAAGTGTCAACCATGGCACATGAAAGTGAATAGTTTGACACCTATTTCGATCCGTTATACCATATTAAATATGGAAATTTCGGTAATTGCAACAACTCATCCTAATTATCAAACCCCAAAAAAAGAACTCGACCGATTTGGTGGTACGGCGGCGGGTGTTTGCTACATGGCGCATGATTTCGCGACTTTGCGCGCGGAAGATGAAAGTAAAACTTTCCGTCGTGTGGAAATGACTAAAACTAACGGTCACCATAGTGTTTATGACCACGCAACCATTACTTTATATTTGCATTGTATTCCGCGTGTGTTAGAAGGAATGTTAGATAACGAACGTTACATGGTTTCTTCGGTCAAAAGCGGACGTTATACCTTGCACCCGTTACCTGATGACGAACAAGCAATATACGACAAATGGTTAAGTAAGTTTGAAACTTTGATTCGTGATGAATACCAAGCCAAATTTCCGCAATATTTTACCGATAACAAAATTAAAAAACTTGCCATGGAGAATGCACGCTATTTGACCAGTTGTTTTACCATGGTTTCAATGTTGCATACGGTTTCGTACCGCCAGTTAAATTACATGTATGGTTTTTTTAATGACTATGCACAAAAAATTGCCAACAGCAAAAATCCGTTTGAAAAAAAATTGCACCCATACATTGTGGAATTTGTTAAACAGTTGGCAAGTACAGGGTATATTGACGAAATGTTAGTCAAGAACGGTAAAAACCGCCAAGTGTCTATGTTCCGTGACCGCCCTGTGACCGAATATTTTGGCGATGTTTATGCCACTAACTTCCGTTGTTCATTTGCGGTGTATATGCATTTGAACCGTCATCGTACTTTGAAATATTACATGCAAACACCAGTTACTCCCGAAAAATTGGAATTTTATGTGCCAGAATTGATTGCTGACAAAGAGAATTTGCGCGCCGAATGGTTAAGTGACCTTGACCAATTACGTGACCATTATCCGCAAGCAATGTTGGTCAGTGTCAGCGAAATGGGCAATTTGGAAGACTTTATTTTGAAAGCTATTGAACGCAAATGTTCTTCGGTTTTGTTAGAAACCACCCGCGTAGTGAATGGCGTATTGAATCAATATCAAACCGCCTTGGCTGCAACTGGACACCCAGGGGCAGAGGAATTGGCCACCATGCAAAAAGGTGCTAAATGCACCTTCCCAAATTTCAAATGTCCAAACCCATGTGGTTTTGCCTTAGGGGTTAACGAAAAACGTAAAATTTAATTTACGCTAACCAAACCAAATCTTTGTGGACGCAAATATTGATAATATCCAAAATCCAGAATACTGGGAAAATTAACAAACCAAAAATGCGAATAATCGCAAAAGTGTATTGTTCACGTTGAAAGCAAATGATAATGCCGAAAATAGAACTTACCAATGGTAATATTGCAATAATCAAGGACGGTACAAAACCAAGTCCGAAATAAGCGCGTTGTGCCATGTGGTCATTATAAAGTATGAAACACTATTCATGCAAGTGTTTTTAATAAAAAAGTTCAAATTTTTGGTTAAAAATTACTAAATTGGGTTAAAAAAAGCCTTGAAGCAAGGCTTTTGTATTTGGTGGAGCTGTTGAACGGACTTGAACCGTCGACCTCCGCCTTACCAAGGCGGTGCACTACCGACTGTGCTACAACAGCAGAATTGCTATCTAAGATTTATTTTAACATGAGATTTTGTTTTTGTAAATCATAAAATAGCAAACCGATAATTAAAAGTACATTTCACGTTTTTTCAAAACGTTACGTTTCGCGCGGACTTTCATGTCTTTGCTGTTGACATTAATGTTAATACGACCTTTGGTTACGTCGATTTCAATGCTATCGCCGTCTTGAATATTGGCGAAATCTTGGTTTGCATAGCCGTCTGGTGACATGTGTGCTACGGTCAAAACTGGGGTTGCGGCGCAGAAACCGTCGGTCATTAAAGCAATACTGTCGGCTTTACCCATCGCTTGAATGGTGTGTGCCACAATCGAAACATCGCAAGCTGTACACGCTTGAACAACCACAATCCCGCTGTCAATTGCGTTGGAAGCCAAAGCGGTTACTGCATCGGCAATCGTGGAGTAGACCCATGCTTGACCTTCCATCGTCATCGGTGCGGCCGCGTCCGAAACAACAAAAGCTTGGTCCGCTAATGTGGTTTTTAAGGACGGATATTGGTTCATGTTAACCTTCAAATCAACTGCTTCAAAGATTTTTTGGAACATTAACAAGCCCGCCACGCTGCCGCCGTTGTTTTTATATTGTTCCAATTTTTCGTTTACAGTGCGTTTGCTGATTAAACGTTTGGTAGTGATAATATCACTGGCCATTTGCATGATGGTATTACTTGCGTTCAAAGCTAAATTCAAAGTTCCGCAAGCGTTGGCTTGCAGATTTGTTGTACCCGCCACTGCCAATTCAAAAGCCTCCGCCATACGGAAGAAATCCAAGGTCAAAGTATCCGTTAGTGGGGTACCGTTTTGGTGTGTGTAACCTTCGGCAACTTTTTCTAATTCGCCAGCCTTGATTTCGCGCGTGGCAATTTTACCAGCTGCATTTAACAAACAAGTATCATAATTGTTGTTGATACCAGTTGGCATAATTAAAACTGGGCAGTTAGTCTTGGTGCAACCGTACAAAACAGCTAAGCCCATGACATAGTTATCGACGATTGCGATGACACCGTCCAACATTTGGGTACGAATTAAGCCCGCAACTTGGGTGGCAACCGCATTGTGATAGTTGTAAGCATATTTGGCAGTTGCTGGTGCCAAACGTTGTAAATCGTTATAGTTCGCAACGTTGAAATTTAAGGCAAAACCATTGGCTTGACGAATTCCGCAAGTTAAATTTTGGACGACTTTTTCGTTGTTATCGGTGCAGTTGATAATGCCGATAACATTTGTGTTAGTGTTCCCTTGCAATGGTTGACCATGAATCGCCAAATCGGCTTGTTTCATGATACGCGTGCTTTTGTCAAAAGTTTTCAAATTCATTCCAATATTATAGCACTGAATCCTGTTTTCCTGCAAGATAATTGTTCATAAATTTGACCAAATCATAACCTAATTCGTCTTCTAAGGTGTGGGTTAGGGTGTGTGTATTAGCAAATTTGTAACAATTGTCCGCTGCATATTTAGCCAAAGCCTGATTCAAATTCTCGTAACCCACCTTTTCCGTAATGGCATAAAACAGTAACATGGCGCGCGCGTAAGTGTTAATTGTGTACTCGGTAGGCATGCGGTAATCAATCGATTCTTTTAACATATAGCGCGAATATTTGACGCCGTATTCTTCCATAATGCTTTCAAACATAGCAATACTTTCTTGGTTTTGTTTGGCAATGCTTTGCAAAGTTTTACCGTATTGTGGGTGCGTCTCAAAGAAAACTGCGGTGCAATATTCCGCTAAACCTTCATCAATCCAAGCGGTGCGTATTTGGTTATTACCAACTAAACCGTACCACCATTGGTGTGCAATTTCATGAACAATCACACCCTGATATTGTAGTTGGTCGGTCACGTCCAATGAAATATAAACCAAAGCACCGTATTCCATGCCACCTTGCAAAAAGTCGGTTTGGACAACTGCCAAAGTGTCATAGGGGTAGTCGATAAAGGTGTTAGAAAAA
Source organism: Clostridia bacterium (assembly GCA_045597505.1). Lineage (GTDB taxonomy): Bacteria > Bacillota > Clostridia > Christensenellales > UBA1242 > RGIG8050. The sequence goes on from JAZLKE010000025.1 coordinate 3,949, forward strand.
TACGCAATGGCGTTGCAAGCGGTGTATAAACTGATGTCGGGAATATCGTCGTTTAGGTAGTAATAGGTCACTGTTGTGTCGCCGACTTTACGGGTTAAAGTTTTGAAGTCGCGGGACATGACAATGGCAAAGTCACGTAACATGTAACCGCGAAAATGGTTGAGTTCAATTAACGTACCGCTGGTTGCGATGACATAACCATCGGGGGCGTTTATGGTCACATCAAAATTGTAAGGTTCATTATAAAACGGATCGCCGTTATAGCTGTAAGGATATGTTTGCCAGCCGTTGTCGTAAACCACGGGTATGGCGTAGAAATTACCTAAATTGACCGCATTATCGGTGTAGCCCAGTCGGTGTTTGATGTGAGCAAGTTTAACTGTGTATTGCAAATTGACGTTGACACTTTGACCAGGCGCGACACCATGGTCCAAAGGTACAGTTACCACGGTATCGTCGGCTCCGTTAATGATTACATGTGGTGTTGTAACTTTGGCGTAACCTTCGTCGAAGCCATCGGGGTAGGCGCGGTCTGCTTCGCAAGGTGCCACCGCGGGGAAAGCGGCGTTTTTTTTGTAGGCGTTACCGTATAAATGGAATTTAATGTCAAATAAGGTTTGGGTACTGTGATTGACATAGGTTGTGGTTTGGTTGACCGCCAAAGTATGACTGGTCTCGCTGTAATTACAATCCATTTTAATGGTGCCGTAATTTTGTGCAGTTGCTTGCAAAGCGGACAGTGGTTGTTCGTGTTGCAGCATGTTTCCGATGCCGAAAGCACTGACGACAATGCCAGCTGTCAAAACGATTGCCAATACAATTGCCCAAATGCGACGTTTGATTTTTTGCTCCATATTTATAATTATTAAATCGGCGTTTTCAAAAAGACTTTGACATTTCGACAAATTTTGAATTACACTTTATCCCGTTATGGCGAAATATATCTTTGTCACAGGCGGTGTCGTTTCTGGTTTAGGAAAGGGAATTACCGCAGCAAGTTTAGGTAAATTATTACGATTAAGAGGATATAAAGTATCGGTTCAAAAAATTGATCCTTATTTGAATATCGACCCTGGAACTATGAGCCCGTACGAACACGGCGAAGTCTTCGTAACTGATGATGGTGCAGAAACCGACCTTGACATTGGACATTATGAACGCTTCTTGGATATTAACTGTTCGCGCAAATCAGGAATTACTTCGGGACAAATTTATTCCAGTATTTTAACCAAAGAACGTCGTGGCGATTATTTGGGTCACACCGTGCAGATTGTGCCACATGTAACTAACGAAATCAAAGACTATATGCGCTCGATTGGCGAAGGTCAAGATATTGTAATTATTGAAATTGGTGGTACCGTGGGCGACATGGAACAAGCCGTTTACATCGAAGCTATTCGTCAATTCCGTCATGAATTGGGCGCGGGAAACAGTGTTTCGATTCACGTGACTTTGATTCCATATATTGCTTCCAGTGGCGAAATTAAAACTAAACCAACCCAAAACAGCGTGAAAGATCTGCAACAACAAGGTGTTTTCGCCGATGTGTTAGTTTGTCGTACGACCGCTGATGTTGAATTGGACCAAGAACACCGCGACAAAATTGCGATGTTTTGCAGTTTGGACAATCAAGAAGATGTTATTCATAACCGCGATTGCCGTACAATTTACGAAGTACCTTTAATGTTCGCGAAACAAAATTTTGACGCAATCGTTTTGAAAAAATTAAATTTGAAATTGAACAAATGCGACTTGACCACTTGGAGCCAAATGGTCGAAAAACTTTGCGATAATACTTTACCCGAAGTGACCGTAGCCATTGTGGGAAAGTATGTCGCTGTTGCCGATGCTTATATCAGTGTGACCGAAGCGTTAAAACATGCGGGTATTGTAAATAATGTCCGCGTCAATGTGAAATTGGTTGATGCTGAAAATATCGAACGCGACGGAGCTGCGACTTGGTTAAAAGGAGTGCAGGGTGTCATTGTACCAGGCGGTTTCGGTAACCGTGGTATCGAAGGTAAAATCGCAACCATTCAATATGTCCGTGAAAACAACATTCCGTTCTTAGGAATTTGCTTGGGTATGCAAACCAGCGTGATTGAATTTGCTCGCCATATTTGTGGTTTGAAAAATGCAACCAGTACCGAATTTGTGGAAAACACCAAAGACCCAGTTATCCATTTAATCGATGAACAAAAAGAAATTCACACCAAAGGTGGCACTATGCGTTTAGGTTTATATGATTGTGCATTAAAAGCCAACAGTTTGGCGGCGCAATTGTATGGCAAAACTGCCATCAAAGAACGTCATCGCCATCGTTACGAATTTAACAATGACTACCGTGCGCAATTTGAAAAAGCTGGCTTGGTCGTCAGTGGTGTTAACCCGCAAGCCAACTTGGTTGAAATCGTGGAATTGCCAAACCACCCGTTCTTTATCGCTTGCCAATTCCATCCAGAATTATTATCTCGCCCCGAACACCCGCACCCGTTATTCCGCGGTTTGGTGGAAGCCTCGTTCAAAAAACTTCCACGCCAAGGCGAATTCGAAAATCTATAATCAAATTTTAATTACCGAAAATAGCCATAATCTGCATGGCTATTTTTGTTCTTGGAAAAAAACAGAAATTATGCTAATCTAATGATGGTCAGGCAATTTAATATTCGCTCAAATAGACTGGGTTTTTTATGTTCGCCAAACAACGAACGCCCACCCAGTTTATTTGGGGCAAATTGCCTGACCGCAACGGGAGTTCGTAGTTTTGGACTATGCCTCTCGTTAAAGGGAGGCATTTTTATATGAAAAAATTCAAATCAATTTTATGTGGGGCACTCGCTTTTGTGGCGGGCAGTGTGGTGTTAAGCGCTTGCGGTGCGAAAACTGAACCGAACGAAACTCCAACGCAACAACAAGAACAACAGCAAAGCACGGTAGGAACTAAAACAACCATTAGCCTAGCCGAAGCTAAAAGAATTATTGTTAATGCTTTAGCAATTGATAATAATCAATTACAAACTCAGTC
>JAZLKE010000026.1:0-18832 GCA_045597505.1 Clostridia bacterium
TTTTATCTTTTGCATCAATAAATTTTTGATAAAGAACACTCGCACAAGCATCAATATCATAAGGATCTAGAACCATAAAACCATCAAGTCTTGCCTCTAAATCATACATGGAGCTTGGTGACACAGAGTTTGCTAATAAAGTCGTTGTATAATAACGGCTAAAAGCATCAACAATTTCATCATAAGAGTTAACAAAGTCCAAAATGAAAGTTTTCTTTTCATACGGTGGGCATATACGATTTAATCTAGAAAATGTTTGGACTGCATTAACACCTTTCAATTTCTTGAGAACATACATCGCACACAATTTAGGTTGGTCAAATCCAGTTTGATATTTGTTCGCAACTAACAATACATTAAAAGCATCACTATCAAACATCTTTGGTAACTTTTCTTCCGAAAAACCATTGATACCACTTTCTGTATATTCTCTTTCATCATCCGGTAATTTAACTTTACCTGAAAAAGCCACAAGAGCATGTATATTTGTATAACCTTTCTTTGTTACATAATCTTCAAATGCTTGTCTATATTTAATGGCACTCGCCCTTGATGCTGTAACAACCATTGCTTTGGCTTTTCCGCCTAATTCATTTTGAACTGTTGTTCTAAAATGTTCAACAATTACTTCGACTCTTTGTGCAATATTTGTTTCATGAAGTTCGACAAACCTTGCAATTTGTCGTTTAGCTTCAACTGTTTTATATCTTGGATCTTCTGATACTTCTTTATTGATTTGATAATATGTTTTGTATTCTGTAAAGTTTTCCAAGACATCAAGAATAAATCCTTCTTCAATGGCTTGCTTCATTGAATAAATATGGAATGCTTCCCTCTGTCCCTTTTTGTTGATACTACCAAATAGATTCAATGTAGTAGGCTTTGGTGTTGCAGTAAATGCGAATACTGAAACATTGTTTTGTTTACCATGTCGAAGTAATTCATCAACAATCATATCTTCTGCATCAACATTTTCTTCCGATACTGAAACTTCACCTGAGCCTAAAGTCATCGTTATTGCTGCCATATCTTTACCAGCAGTAGATGAATGCGCTTCATCAATAATTACAGCAAACTTCTTATTTTTCAAATTGCTAACTGAATCAACAATATATGGGAATTTCTGAATAGTGGTTGCAATAATTTTAACATTACTCTCCAATGCTGTTTTCAAATCAGCTGAGCTGCATTTATCGTCCATTACTTTGATAATTCCAGATTTATGCTCCATACCAATAATGGCCGCTTGAAGTTGTCTATCCACAACAACACGATCAGTACAGATAATAATGTTATCAAAGATAATTTGATTATCATTATCATGTAACGACGACAACCTGTGAGCCAACCACGCAATCGAATTTGTTTTACCAGAACCAGCACTATGTTGAATTAAATAGTTTTGACTTGTTTTGTTTATCTTCAAATCGGCAAGTGTTTTTCTAATTACATCTAATTGGTGGTATCGCGGGAAAATAAGATTTTCTTTCTTTTTAATCTGCCCTGTTACTTCATCTGTTTCTTCTTTCGTTTCAATAAAGATAAAGTCGTCAATTAAATTGATAACCATATCTTTGGTTAAAATATCATCCCACATATAATGGACAGAATAATTATCCGGCAAAACAGGATTTCCCTTCCCTGCATTAACTCCTTCACCATTACCCATGTTAAAAGGCAAAAAGAATGTATTTTCGCCGCTTAATTTTGTTGTCATATAAACTTCTTGCAAATCCATTGCAAAGTTAACTAGGCACCCTGCTTTAAATAAAAACAGTCTATTCTTCGGATTGCGTTGAGTACGATATTGATAAATTGCATCACCATACGATTGACCAGCAAAATTACATTTCAATTCAAATGACATAATTGCAAGACCATTTAAGAACAAAACAATATCAATTCTTTCGTTATCACTAATCCAAACTTCTTCCATTGCGGAAAAAATGTTCTTATTATAGTTTTCTAACAGTTCCTGATTAAAAGATGTCGCTGGTTTTGTATACATCAAGTTCAATTTGTAATTATTGATTTCAACACCATGCTTCAAAACATTTAATAAACTACTTTTGTTTTTAGTGATTTCGTTATTGATATAGTTAATAATGGTTTCTTGAGTATTTTCTTTAAAAATTTTTGTCAATGCTTCCATCGTTTTGGGTTGAGTTGAATTGAGAAATTCAAACAGCAATTCCCTGTCCATAGCAAAAAGACGGTCGTATTTAACATTTTTTCTAATCCGGTAACCATTTTGTTTTTCCAATACATCAAGGATAAACTTTTGATATTCTTTTTCTGATAGTATGTTATTCATTTCAAATCTCCTTTGAATTTATCGGTAAATCTGTCTTTACTATATCAAGACCACTTATAATTTCAATTTTATGATCAAATCCAATTTCTATTTCATAGTTTACTTGAAGTTCATATATGTTGTCCAACATATCTTGCAGGATTATTGAAACCGAATTTATTTCATCATTATATTTGAATCTAAAATTATTTTTAAGTTTAATAATTGAATTTTTAGGTAAAACTTGCCCGATATCATATATGTGATAGTCGTTATTGATTCTAAATCCTTTAATAACTACATGAGAATAATCAGAATTATTTATTATAATTTCCGGCATAAAGTATGCACTATGTTTACTATCTGACATTTTTAATGTACCTTTTGCTTGTCTACTTAACAAAATTCTTTCAATTGGCTTTTCCCGTTGGTCGGTCAGTGATTCTGGACTACAAATAAACACCACAGGCTTTGCTTTTTTAATCTCTTCTTCTTTTTTTTCATTTCTAGTGTTTCTAATTCCCCAAGCCACACCGCCAAGTGTAATAACACCGCCAATTGCACATGAATATAAAGTAATAAAATACTCAAAATTTTTACCGCAAAGTCCGCACCACGAAATATACATCGGGAAAGTAAAAATCAATGCAACGTAAATTAAAATAGTAAAGGCCACATAGTATGAATTCTTTTTCAATTCTTCCTTGATTGAATACTTTTCATTAAAAAGTGTCCGTTTTATTAACTCAACCGTAAGCCAAAAATACACAAAACCAAGTCCAATTTTGGTAAAAATAAAATACCACGAAGCTTTAACGAATCCTAAAACGGTTCCAATCGCAATAAATACAATTGAAAGACTCAGTAATATGCGAAACAATTTCTCACAGATTTTATCCATAGTATACGCATAGAAATTAAACAACTGATAAAGTATAAAACTTCCAATTACTGAGCCAATGGCAAATTCCATCTTTATCAGCAATGAATCATAGAGGTTGATAAAAGCAACACATATTCCGACTACTAATCCTTGCAATGCTATTAATACAATTTTTTTGATACGATTCTCATTACCCTGCATACATACATGCGCAATCAAAGACGCAAAAAGGAATACAAATATACTAAAAAAACAAATACCAATCACTCGCACCCAAGTCGGATATTGCTTACTAATTGGTAAAATTACCGAAAGCAACACAAGTCCCAACACAATTGTATAGAAGACTAATAGCTTCCATTTTTCCACCTTGAACAAATCATCTTTCTGCTTAAAGTATTTCACACAACCTCCTTTTTGCCGGTTACGTATTCGTAAATTAGAGATTTTTTGTATGCTTCAATGGTTTCTAATTGTTCTTGTTTATCTTTAATAATTGCATCAATTTGGGCACATTTTTTATCCAAATAATCAGCAATTTCTTTTTGCTCTTGAATTGAAGGAGATATCACTAATAATTTTGAAAACTCATCATAATTTAACCCCTGTCTAACTCCATTTCCCATGTTGTAAAAAACTTTCTTTACATCGTAAGTATGTAACAAATAATGATAGTAAGTTGAAATAATGTTATTGTTAGGGACTAAATCAATATAAGCAGAAGTAATTATACCACGCTCTTTCACTAGTCCTGTTCTTAAACTATGTTTATCATTCTGTAAATCTGTAGGTCTTATGATAATATCATTTTTTTGAACTATATTATATGTACTAAAACTGGCTGGAAGTAAACCACCATTTGAATTAATATCTTTTCTAATTATTTCACCATAACTAAGTGATAAAAGATTATTTTCCTTGCATGCATAGTTGCGTTTTTTCCCTTCGGTAAAATAATAATATATAGGCCTAATATCCCAATTATTCGGAATTTCACCTACATATGATATTCCACTATCTTTCATTTGGATATTTGAATTTAACCCTTTTGTTACGGCTTCGGTAATAACGGATTTTTTATAATCTTCAAGTGTGTCAATTTGATTTTGGATATCCTTAATGACACTGTCGATTTCACCACATTTTTTATCTAAACATTCTACTATTACTTTTTGTTCACTACATTTAGGTAAAACTATTGACATATTACCATATGTAGAAGCTGATATATTTTCTATTGTACTTTTCTTTACTGCACATTTTCTAAAATCATCCATTATATTACATCTCATTTGATACAATAAAAACTTATTATGTAAAATTTTCTCATTAGTTCTAATTCTTGCTAAATAACCGGCGTAACATGCAATTTCATTCAAGCCTGTGAATAACAATGTTTTACCAACGGTACCACCAGCTGTCGCTGCAAGTATATCGCCTTTTTTTATAATGGAATTTCGACCTTTAATAAATGGAATATATGCAGGATTTTCATCTTGTATTTTTCCGTTTTTATTGAAGTCAGAAATTCTGATATATCTAATACTATTTTCAGTACAATCTTGAGCTTCTTCTCCGGCCCCGCATGAAATTGGTTCTTTCACTGAAAACTTGATTTTTGTTCTTGTCCAGTTTTGTGGTATTTTCCCCAAGTATACAACCCCACTATCTTTCATCGGTCTCATTTCTTTCTTTGTTCTTCCTTATCGTCGACAGTTTCGGTAATACTTGAATATAGTTCTTCTTCATCGTGGCGTGCCACATACCATTTATCAAGCAATAATTCGATCAAGCACTGTATTTTTTTTGCTTCATCAGGTTCAATGTCAATAATTAAATCGACATCTTTTTCCATATGGGCGCCAATATTGCCAAGTTTTCTTAACCCATCAATTGCTTTCCATTGTGCTGCCGGAACTTTACCGTTCAGTCCAGAAATTGCATCATACAATTTATTTTCATTGATTCCCCAGAAATCACGAATCATCCCTTGCAAACAGCGTCTTAACAATGTTGCGGCAGCCTTCGGAGATTTATCCATAATTAAACACGCTTCTTGATAATCATCCCTAATTTGTTGTGGTATATAATCAGGATATTGTTTATAAACATTTTCAGGAATCAAATCCCATTGTTTTTTTTGCTCTTTGTTGTACGCAACAACAGTAATTTTATTACAGCTGCCATTTGAACAAAGTATATGATAAATTGTCATATCACTATTTACATATATTTCGCGAACGGCATAATTCCAATCTATTAGATAGCCACATTCATTTGTTGTCAATTTCTCTCTTGAAAATGATTGTTGTCTCCCACAATAAGGACAAGTATAAGTGCAATCTTTGAAATTAATCTCAATCATTTGTTATCCTCCATAAAAAGATGATTTATTTTTTCACGAGCCTGTTTTTCCAGCTCTTGAAATTTTGCCAATAATTCATCGCTTGGTTGTGGTTCTTTATATTCATAAAAATATCTTGTAAACGGAATTTCCGCACCAATTCTGATTATCTTTTCGCCGTTATCTTCTTCCTGAGTTGCGGTTTCACTTTTACCTTCAAAGAAAGCTTTGGCATCCGGAACATGTGGTAAAACTTCACTCGCCATATAAGTATCAATGTCTTCTTCAAATTTTACAATTTCTGTATCCTTGGATTCTTTATCGTAAATGATATTGCCTTTTTTATCTTTATGAATTTCGGCTTGCTTATCCATTACCGAAAGACCATCAATAACTTTATTAATAATCTTATTGTCAAAATCTTTTAACACTTGGTTAATCACTGGTTCGAAACCAGATAACTTATAATAAACCTTGTCATTTAAGTTTGCTTTTAATGCTTCTAAAATTTTATCATAAATTGGTTGATTGTTTTTGAAATTTTCCAACCGTTTCTTTTCCTTATCATTTAATGGCTCCAACTTATTTTCCAATTCAAAAACTTTACCTTCATCATAGATTGATGATAATGAACCTTTCGTCAACATATTCTCAATGCGTTCTTCCGTAATTGCATAACTGCGTTGAAGCGGTTGCATGACAGCATATTCTTTGTATAAAAATTCTTCGTTACGATAAATTTTGCAATCTTTATTTTCAACAAAATCTGCGTACAGATGAGTAATCTTTTTACGGTCTTCTGGTTTAATTTCATTCTTTTTATTACCAGCGGCTTTTCTAAGTTTATGGTAAATTTCGGCAGCATTGATCAGTTGGATTTTGCCTTTACGCTCTTGTCGTTTATTTTTAGATAAAACCCATACATAAGTTTGAATCCCAGTGTTGTAAAACAAATCTGTCGGCAAAGCAATAATTGCTTCAATCAAATCATTTTCCAACATCCAACGTCTAATTTGACTTTCACCAGATGCGGTACCACCGGTAAACAACGGTGAACCATTTTCAATGATAGCAGCACGACCTAATTCATCATCCATTTTGTCAATCGCGGATTGCATGAAAATAAGTTGCGAATCACTTCCACTTGGTAAACCATGTCCCCAACGGCTGTTTTCTTTAAGTGCTTCTTCACGCACCGCTTTTTCCTGCCCTTCTTTCGCATTCTCACCAGACCAAGGCGTACCGAATGGTGGATTTTCAATTACAAAGCGCATTTTAACATCTTTAAAACAATCTGTCTTGAATGTATCTATATGCTTAAAGTTTTCTGCGTCCTGACCTTTAATTAGCATTTCAGCAAGACCAACAGCATAAGATTGCCCCATGAATTCTTGTCCAAACAATTTTACATCGGCTGTTGGGTTATAATGTTTGATGTAGTTATAAGCCGTCGAAAGCATACCACCAGTACCACATGCCTGGTCACAAACAGTAATAACTTTTCTGTCATCAAAGATATCGTCACATCCTTCTGCCATTAAAATTTCAACTAACAATTTGATAATATCGCGGCCAGTATAAAATTGCCCAGCATCAACATTTTGATAAAACTTCCCAATTAGGTGTTCAAAGATGTAACCCATTTTAATGCTGTCATAAGTTTTAATACTTAAATCCAAATCCGAGAAAGCTTCAACAACAGTATATAGGCAACCATCTTTGTCCATTTTGTCGATATGCTTATTTATCTCAAGTTCGTTAAAAATACTTTGAACATTACTTGAAAAACCAGTTATATAACTTTTAAAATTATCTGCAATATTTTTACTATCATTGCAAAGCTCTTTTAACGTATAGTCACTAGTATTATAAAATTGATAACCTGTAATTTTATAAAAAGCTTTGGCCGGATAATTTTGATTTGATTTATAGGTATCTGTAACTTTCTTTTTAGTTGACTCTAATGCGCACTCCAACCTTCTAAGAATTGTCATTGGAATAATAACATCACCATATTTATCTGGCATATAAGATCCACGCAATTTGTTAGCAATTGACCAAATAAAATTTGCTTCCTGTGTTACATCAATCGGTTCATCATCCCACATCGTATCCAATGTTTTGTTTTGCATTCGTTTTTCTCCTGGTTTTAATCTAAAATATTATAACATATAAATCATAATTTTGTCTTTAATTTATCGATTTGAGATCGTGGCGTGCCTTTATATATAACAAGTGGAATCAATTTTTATTCACACTATGGTGGCTCATTTTGCTTGTCCTGAAATAACGAAAGCATTGTTTCCAACATTTCGACCAAAGTGTTAAATTCTACTTCGGTCATTAGTTTAACATCAAATACAATAGATTGTTCTTTTTGTTCCATAGTTCCACCTTTTGAACACCCAAACTATAAAACAAGAAAAACAACATTTCCATACAATTTACACCAATCTTTGTAACAAATTTGTAACTTTTATGTAACCTTTTTGTAACATTTATATCCACTTCTGTTTGCCAGTCAATTTTTCTAAAGTGAATATTTTTGTTACATATTTGTTACATAAATGTATGTCTATCTTGACATAAATGTTACATATTTTGATGGAAACTGTATAGACTTGTTGTCTAACTTTTTCGTATGCTCCTTCTCGTAATTTCTTTGTTTGCGACTTTGGAGCGTAAACGGGAAGCCACTTTCGCCAAGTGTAAAGTGCACGGTTAACCGCCCTTGGCAAAAGTAGAAAAACACTCAAATCAAAAACAATGAGTGTTCCCGTTTATTTTTCGCTCCGTCGCAAGACAAAGAAAAAAATGCAAAGGAGCAAAGAAATGAAAGTAGCTGTTGTATATGCAAGATATTCCTGCGACCGTCAAAATGAACAATCTATCGACGGTCAATTAAGAGTCTGTAATAAGTATGCCGAAAAGCACGATATTGTCATTGTTGACAACTACATCGACAAAGCAATCTCTGGCACTCACGACAAACGAGAAGCATTTCAGCGTATGCTAAATGACAGCAATCAAAAGACTTGGGATTATGTGCTAGTCTACAAACTAGACCGCTTTTCGCGTAACAAATTCGAAATGGCAATCCACAGAAAACATCTTAAAGACAATGGCATCAAGTTACTTTCCGCAATGGAAAACATTCCAGATGGTCCAGAAGGAACTTTATTCGAAAATATGCTTGAAGGTATGAACCAATACTACTCCGAAGAATTATCACAGAAAACTAAGCGTGGACTAAATGAAACTAGATTAAAAGGCAACTTTATCGGTGGATTTGTCAACTACGGTTATTATCGCAAAGAAGAAAGAGATGAACAAAACAAAATCGTATTAAGTAAAAAACTAACCATCAATCCAGATGAAGCAGAAATCCTAAAAAGAATTTTTGATATGTATGCAAAAGGCAAAGATATTCCGGACATTATTGCCGAACTAAATACTGCTGGACTAACCTGCCGCGGCAAACCATTTGCACATAGCACTATTAATCAATTTTTAAGACAAGAAAAATATACTGGTATTTACCGTGTTAATGGCAACAGTTATGACAAAATCTATCCCCAAATTATTGAACCTGAAATTTACGAAATCTGTAAGAAAAGATTAGAAGCCAGCCATCATGGTTGTAAACGCAAAGACCACGCTGTGTTCTATCTACGCAAGAAAACGCATTGCGGCCAATGTGGCAGCAAAATGCGCGCTGTTAGTGCAATTCAAAAGAACGGCAAATACTTACGCTACTATCAGTGCATTAACGACACCAAACAGAAAGGAAAACACAATCGCACCATTCAAAAAGAATGGTTAGAAGGCATCGTGCAAAAAACCATTATGCAAATTTTATCCAGTGAAAACACTCGCAATGTCTTTGTGAATGCAATTATTGAAAACCGTGAAAAACAATCTACAGAGAACTCTACCCTTGAAATTTTGAAAAACGATTTACAAAAAGTAAATAAATCAATCGCCAATATTATGGCTGCAATTGAAGATGGTATTCACACTGAAACAACTCAAACTCGCTTAGTAGAATTAGAAACCAAAAAGAAAGAACTTAACGAAAAGATACTAATTAGCAAAACTACAGAACCAATTAATCTTCGCAGTGAAGATATTATCGAATTCTTTAAGTCCACCCAAGAACAATGTCCCGAAGAAATGTTTAATCTATTAGTCAACAATATTAAAGTTTATCAAGATAAAATTGAAATCAAACTCAACTTTACCCGCCTTTCCGAAATCAACAACGAACAACACAATGTATCTATGAAACTATTTACTGAGCAAATCCATCTTAAAAGAAAATTCCGTGGCTCACTCAAAATCGTTGGTTATCGCACATACGATGTTTACCTTACAATATAAAACCTGTATTTAGTATTTCAATATTTACGAAACACGATTCATTGTGGCAAAATAACTAGTTTCTGGCAACCTTATCCCCCCGAATTTCTGTCAAACCACTAAAAACCATGCTGTAAAACGATTATCGGTATACGTATTTTATTTACATAACAATTGTCTTTTACTCCAACGCGCCGAACGAATAACCTTGACTTTGTAAAGACGGAATCAAATTGCGCAATAAATCTGGCATGCCTGGGTTAGTAATATGAAACAACATAATTGCTCCGGGGTGTACACGTTCCATAATTTTTTCTTGGCACAGGTCGGCATTAATCCGTGGCGACTTTTTCCAATCGACAATTGCAACACTCCACAACACCGCGCGTAAGCCCAATTCTTTTGCCACACGCAAAGTCTTTTCGTCAAAGCGACCTTGTGGCGGACGGAAAAATTTAGCAGGCTTCGGCAAATGTAAGTCGGTCAGGTCTTTTCGAATACCCGTTTCGTCCAAGTTGGGCAAATCTTTGTGTTTGTTCGTATGGTTGCCAATTTGGTGTCCTTCATTTTGCATACGCGCGATTAAGTCAGTTTGCTGTAAATAATTACCACACAAAAAGAACAAAGCGGGAATTTTGTTTTCGTTCAAGATGTCCAAAACTTCGTCGGTATAACCCGCTTCGTACCCTAAATCAAAAGTGAAATAAACTTGTTTGCGGGTTGTGTCGCCAACATATAAACCATCATATTTTTGCAACAGTTCGGCACCCAACGCACTGACCGTGGGTGTCGTACCATTTTTTTGGTAAGACAAACCCCAACTGACAACCGAACTTTCCGCCCCCGTGACCGTCGTAATTAAAGACAAACCCCAACATACTGCCGCTAACAACATTTTTCGCATGTTGATAGTTTTCGACTAAGCGGTCAAAATTATGCAACTTGATACGGGCAATGATAGAAAGCATACAAACCAACCGTCAGGCTATCAGGTAATTCCACCGTCGTCAAATTAGTACAACCATAAAACGCGCAAATACCAATTGATTGCACGCCGTCTGCAATTGTCACTTTGGTCAAACTGGTTTTGTTTTCAAAAGCCCAATCGCCAACATATTCCACAGGTTTTCCCTTGTAAAACGCGGGAATTTCAATTTCACTGTCCGTACCGTGGTAACCCTCCACGTAATATGCACTTTCGTCTGCGGTCAAAACCAACTCGATTGGCCATTTAGCATACAAAGTCAAATCGCCCAAAACTGGTTGTTTGAAGTCGTAAGCATGTTCGTAGTTTTCATCGGTATACCAACCTTCAAATTGATACCCAGACCACACCGGCGTCACTGGGCTAATTTTATCTCCCTTAACAACAATCTTAGATTCAATTGCTTCGCCACCGCAAGTATCAAACGTGACCGTAAATTCTTTGGTATCCCATTTCGCATAAATTGTGTAATTTTTGCGAATTGGTTGTTCAAAATCAAACACAATTTGACATTCCGCATCTTCATACCAACCAACAAAATCACTGTAACCAAAAGTTGGATTTTCTGGACGGGTAACTTTTTGACCAGCTGGCACATTAACTGGGTCAATCGGACTGCCACCCTTTGTATCAAAAATTACGCGGTAAAAACCTTCGAGCGCAGTGGAATCGTCCAACGCGTTGACCGGATTTTGGTTACCCCAAAAGAACACCAAGCCGACCACGACATAGACCGCCACGGATATAATCACAAAGCTGGCAATAATCAAAGACAATTTCTTTTTCATACAAATGCCTCCTATCTTACGCACAGCATAGCACAGTTTTTAATTTTTGAAAAACAAACAAAAAGCACCGCGTTGTGCGGTGCTTTATCATTCAGGATTAGTCTTTAATTTTGCTTGGCATGGTTAAGCCGATAAAGCCTAACATAACCAAAACAATCGCATTGCCGGCAGATTCAAAAAACAAAACAATTTGACCGACCAAAGCATAAAAATCAAATGGACTAAACACCGAAGCAAAAGCGCCCCAAGGATATTTTATACAAATACCCACTAATACCACAGTTGCAGCCACCAAAATCACGAATGAAACAATACGACGTAAAAAATTCATTTTTCCCCCTCCTTTTATTTTCGACAAATTATAACAAAAAGAAAAGGGGCTTGTCTACACCCTTTTCCAATTTTCTTAACTAATTTGTCATAACCATTTTTATGACTTTTCCGCCGCTTTTATTTATTTTCACTGCCTGGGAATTCGACAAAATTTTCTGGATTGACCGGCTTACCATCTTTGTAAGTCATCAAGCGTACATGTGGCATTTCAAATGTCTCATAATTAGCAGAATTGCCCACCGTACCGATTTGGTCGCCGCTTTTGACTTTATCGCCCACCGCAACCGTAATTTCGTCCAAACTGCTGTAAACAGTTTCTACGCCGTCCGCATGTTTAATACGAATCAATTTACCAGTGCTGGCGTCCCCGCTTTCAATTACCGAAGTAACTTCACCATCGTAGCAAGCCACGACCTTGGTTCCAGCTTCCGCGCCCAAAGTATAACCCAAATCGAATTCATACCACTTGGTGGTTGCGTTGAATTGTGGCATGTCAAAATCCGCCGCTTTCAAAATTGTCGCGCCAGACTTACTTACCGGCATCACCCAAGAAGCTACAACTGGCTGAATACTGGGTCCATTAACTGGTCGAGTTTCCTCCTGTGTTACCCCACCTTTATCATGACGAACAAAACTCATCGCGATAAAAGTCGTCGTCAAGCCCAACATTAACACGACCAGTAAAGTGCTAATTGCGATGGCGTTACGGCGCGTTCTTTCCATTTGTGTTGCAGTGCGAATGTCCATTTTCTTTTCCTCCTTGCCCTAATTTTCGACCAAAGTTAAAAGGTTTATACATAAGAAAATGATTAAAAATTTTCGTCGGATAATTGATATAAATTGATAATTTTAATTTTACATTTTTGCGCGTAATTCAAAACCAACTTAGCACCACTCCGCCATACATGCGGACATACATAACAAATTAAACAATCACTTTCATCAATCATACTTTTGTTACTTTGTATAATACGTTGTTTGTAATGTAAGGTTTCAATCTCAAACATGACGTTTTCAACATGCGGATAACTCTGCCTAGGATTAGTTACTACCACTTCAATTTTTATTGACGGATTAGTTGCTTGTATCATTTTACAAACCCGTAGTGCGGCTTTATCAAACTCGCCATGAATACCCATAATAAAACTATGACACCCCATATCTAAGACAGTCTGTGTTGCCTTTTGCAACCGTGTCTCAATATCTAATGGTAAAAAATCACGATGTCCAATAAAAGCGGTTTTCATGTTCAATATACTGAACCAGTATACATTACTCAAACAATCTAGGCAATCATTAGTTCAATGCACCGAACCAATATTTTACTTGTCAATAATATAATTCAGTATATTGAACGCTTTTGTTCTATTGGAGTATTTATGAAACTACACGTAGCCATCGCCCAAAGAACCCAAAACCTTTTAGCCGAAAAAAGTTTAAAGCCGTATGCTCTATACAAAAACGGCGGAATTGCACGTTCAACAATCTCAACATTACTTAGTGCAAATATTAAAAATGTAAGTTCGGACTTAATTTATCAAATTTGTTCCACATTAGAAATTTCGTTAAAAGAATTTTTTGACGATAGAATTTTCGATAATATTGATGACTAACCTCACCTTTCAATAAATGTTGCACAATCCGCTTGGTTAGTATCTTCATTGTCTACAATCGCAATACCGTTAGCCGCACAACGACAGTCATGGTTATACAAACACGAACCCATGGTACACGCCAAAGGTACATTGTGTGGTTTGGTCGGTGCCAGTTCGGTCGCCAACTCCAAATCAGCCTTGCTTTGGTCTTTTTGATAAGTAGCACAGTTGGCGTTGCGACAGACTTTAACTTCGTGTGCATGACAAGCACCAGCGTGATTAAATTTACAGTTAATTTTTCGACAGCGAATATTCATTATACATTTATTATTTCTTATATTAAAATAAAGTATGCAAATTTATTTATTAAAAGATTTAAAGGGACACGGCAAAGCTGGCGAAATTGTTAATTTGAACGACGGCTACGCCAAAAATTTTGTTATCAAAAATAAAATCGGGAAGCCGGTTGACAACGCGGTTTTAAGTGACATGAAAGCCAAAGCCGACAGTATGGCTTTCAAAAACCAAACCGAAATTGCGACAATTAAAGCCCAAATTGAACAATTAAAAAACACACCAGTAACTTTACATTGCAAAGTCGGTGCTAACCAAAAATTATTCGGTAGCATTACTGGCGCCGAAATCAGCGCGGCGTTACAAGAAAAAGGCGTCAACGTTGACAAGCGCTTAATTGTTATTACCGAACCAATCAAGACCACTGGTACATATAATGTAACTGTTAAATACAATCATCAATTAACGGGCAATGTTACCGTTCAAGTGGAGGAAATCAATGCAAAATGACAACATTTTTGTCTTGATACTGTCGTTAGAACAATACCAAAACACAACATTGTTGTCACAGCCAATTTGTGGCCGTAACATGCATCAATGGGTTACGGCAGCGGCGGCTCCGTTCCGCAGTAAATCTATCGTCGTTTCACCCACGGACGATATTATTACAATTTTCAAAAACAACATTACCAGTTCAACTTTCACGGTAATTACTTACGACGACATGCCATTATTAACCACCAAAGACATCACCGAAGCGGTCGATTACTGTTTCCATAAAAATGTTCCCGCGGTCAAACTACCCCGCGGTTGGGTTTTCAATACTGAATTAGTAGCACAAAGCGGAACTTTCCCTGTTACCGAATTCCATGCCGCTTGCCGAGAAAATTATTTGGTCGCATTTAACCAACTGCAAGTTGCCAAAATTCGCACTATCATGCAAGCCCGCATTAACGAACAGCATTTGAAAAATGGCGTCATCATGACCGACCCCAGCCACACTTACATTGACGCTGATGTCAAAATCGAAAAAGAAGTTACCGTGGAACCAAACGCGCATTTGATTGGTAACACTACGATCCACAGCGGAACCACCATTTTGGACGGCTGCCACATTACCGATTCCGTCATTGGTCAAAATTGTGAAGTCGGACCCTACGCCCACATTCGTCCCAATTGCAGTATTGGTAACGGTTGTCGCGTCGGTAATTATGTTGAAATTAAACGTTCCAAAATCGGCGATGGTACCAAAGTTGCGCACATGACCTATGTCGGCGACAGCACACTGGGCAAAAACTGTAACGTTGGTTGCGGTGTCATTTTCTGTAACTACAACGGCAAAACCAAAAGCAATTGCTTAATCGGCGACAATACTTTTATCGGCAGCAACTCTTGCTTAATCGCACCTGTCCAAATTGGCGACCACGCCTACATTGCGGCCGGCTCTGTCATTACCGACGAATTGCCCGCCCGCGCCTTGGGTATTGCCCGCGCACGCCAAGCCATTAAAGAGCATTATGTAACTGAATAATTTTACGCAAACGATTTACCACACCACTTTTGGTTATGTGTAAAAGGTGCGCCAATTCTTCGTAAGTGGCGTCTGGATTTTCTACTCGCGCCGCCGCCGTTTCTTGCAGTTTTGGACTAAGTTTTTTCAAACGCCCGTCGGCTTTCATAGCTTCAATCAAACCAATTTGATAACTGGCGGCTTTAACCTGCTTTGCAATGTTTCCCGCATCACAATTGGCTGCACGGTTGGCATTATTACGGATAATGCCCATGATGATTTTGTCACATTTAGTGAGATTTGGATTTACCATTTTCCGCCTTGACAATTTGTTCT
Source organism: Clostridia bacterium (assembly GCA_045597505.1). GTDB lineage: Bacteria > Bacillota > Clostridia > Christensenellales > UBA1242 > RGIG8050. The sequence continues at coordinate 15,721 of JAZLKE010000026.1, forward strand.
AACAACATTCCTTTAGGTCGTACGAACGGTTTGTCTAAATTCAAAATACAACTGGGGTCATAATCACACAATTTCAAAAAGTCAGCCACACGATCCATGCGTCCCACATTTTCCGCTTTGTGCGCATCACTGCTAATTACGAACTTAACACCCATCGCCGCCATACGTTCAAAATCCACAGGACGGAAACTGATTTTTTTGTTGTTAAGTTCCATTGCCGTACCGCGTGCCACACACGCTTTGGCAACTTCAATCACGTTGACACGGAAATAACGGCTGGGGTGCGATAAAATATCAATATTGTTTTTTTCAATCGCCCGCACTACGGCTTGGGTATTTCTACGCACCAAACATTTTGGGGTCCAATTAATTCCCAAACGACGCATCACAAACCAAAACATGTTCGGAATGTAATATGTAAACAACTGGTAAAACTTTTTCGGTTGTACCGACATGTGAATACCACAAACAAGATAATCATACAAACGACGTTCATCACTTAAAACATCAATGTCGCCGTCAGTACCTACCACATTACATTCAATTCCGTAATAGGTCTTGATTTCGTGATTTTTACCCGAACGCAAAACTTGGGCTTTGGCTAAAAGCGCATTTTCCAAGCGTTTCTTTTTATTGCGCGGACGGTAATGCGCATGGTCAGTAATTCCAATTTCGGACAAACCACGTTTTTTGGCGGCAGCCACATTTTCATCAATCGTATTAACACCGTCACTGTCCAAAGTATGTGTATGGTAATCGCCGTAAACCTTCATGATGGTTTAATTATACCTTTTTATCAACTGCTACCGCAAGTAGTTTATTTCCAACTCATTGCATTTTTTAATTGAAGTACATAATATTCAACATTATCGCCATATGGATAAATATTTTTACCACCCCAAGCGCGATAATTGCCAAGATTATCAGTTAATTCAATGCCAACATATGTTTGAATGCGTCCATAACTGCCAGTTGTCAACCGACCGTAAACATCACAGTAAATAATAAATTTATTGTTACCATCATCGGTAATATGCTCAATGTAATACCAATCATTAAGATTTTCGTATTTCAATTGTTGATTAACAATTTTGACTGCATATTCCTTAGTCATTTTAATTTTTTCTTCATATGTTCTTGGAGCATTTATTCTAACATAGGCATAAATACCACAAGCAGCAATCATGATCAGCACAATGATTACTACAGCAATCACCACTTTACGGTTAATCTTTCTCTTTGGTTGTTGGTTCAAATTTCCACCAACGGTCATCGTATTACCAAAGCTATCACGCATACCAATTTCCGACTGGTAACCAAATGTCGGCATTGGCGTACGACAATGAGGACACGCCGCACAAAGGCTTGTGTCAACCTCTTGCCCACATTTAGGACAACGCATAAATTAACCTCCTTATAAATGCCACGGCTTACCATCGAAGATGGCAATAATTGTGGGGATATAACCTAACATCCAGCCAAAGAACAAATGCAACAAAATACTATGACTACCAGTTGTTACATGTCCACCATTTGAATTTTGATTTTGGATAACGACTTGCGGTTGGCTAAAATTATTTTGCTGCTTTAATTGCGTACGGCAATCAGGACAAACCTTGTAAATTTCTTCATCGACTTGTGCACCACAGTTTGGACAAAACATTTTTAATCTCCTTTGTTTTTATCTGACTCATTATAGCCGAATATATTCACATAGTCAACGAATATTTTCATACACCGAATATATTTGGCTAAATTATCGAAATATATTTGTAATAATATGGCGATGACAACTTGTGAAGCGGTTGCACTTAGAGTCAAAAATTTGCTTGAAGCGAACAAAATTTCGCAGTATGCACTATGTAAAAAAATTGCAATCGACCCCAGTAATATTTACAACATTTTATATAAACGCTGTAAAACAGTTACCTTAGACAAGGTTTATTTACTTGCACAAGGTTTTGACATGACGGTGCAAGAATTTTTGAACGACCCAGTTTTCAAAATGGATAATATTGACGCCGATTAAAACCACCACTAACAAAACGGACCCGCTGCTGCATAAAATGGCGTATGTGTGGAATTAACGGATTTATCAATTTTCATTACCCCAAACAACGTGCTTTAACCATTTTAGACCAAATGAACCATGACTTAGCCCACCGCGGTTCGGACGACCACGGCACCTATCATCACGGTCAACTCTATCTTGGTCAGCAACGACTGAGTATTATTGACCTTGCTAAGGGTCACCAGCCCATGAGCTACACTCATCAAGGACGCACCTACACTATTGTTTATAACGGCGAATTGTATAACGCCCCTGTTTTACGCGAGCGTATTAAACGCCACCGCGTACGTCTGCGCACCACTTGCGACACCGAATTAGTCTTAAAACTTTTTGCCTTGGAAGGCCCCAAAGCCTTAAACCATTTTAATGGTATTTTTGCTTTTGCGGTTTACGAAGCCCAAACCAATCGCCTATTTTTGGCACGCGACCCATTAGGTGTAAAACCGCTATTTTATAGTCTGAAAGATGGCGCGCTAGCTTTCTCATCTGAAATTAAAGCCCTTTTCAATCACCCTACCATTCGCCAGCGGGTAACCAAAGACGGACTACGCGAATTGTTCGGCATAGTTCCCGCACGCACCCCAGGTAAAACCGTTTACGCAGACATTCAAGAAATTAAACCAGGCGAATACGGTTGGTGGCAAGACGGCATTTTTACCACCAAAACTTATTTCAAATTAAAATCACAACCGCACTCCGAAAACGCCACTGCAACCATTCACACCATCAAAAACATGCTTAAACAAATTGTCCAAAACCAATTGGTCAGCGATAAAACTATTGGCTTTATGTTAAGTGGCGGCTTGGATTCCAGCGCAGTGACCGCTTTGGCTGCGCGTTCAGGACAAAACTTAAAAACTTTTTCGGTCGATTATGTGGGCAACGCGGACAACTTCAAACCCACTGATTTTTCGCCCAGCCGCGATAATTATTACATCGACTTGGTCGCCAAACGCTATCACACGGAACACAGTTACAAGGTGCTAAACTCCGCCGATTTATGCGCGACCTTGCGCGAAGCATTGATTGCGCGCGATTATC
>JAZLKE010000027.1:0-6484 GCA_045597505.1 Clostridia bacterium
ATTTACAATATTTCAAAGATATGGCATACTAAAACCCATATGGACGATATTGAAAAAGAGTTGGAAAAGATCCAAAATGAAGCGGATTTAGCCGTTTTTCATAAAAATTATCTTTCCAAAACTGGCAAATTGACCATGATGATGGCTGATTTGAAAAATATGTTAGCGGAACAACGCGCCGAAGCAGGAAAACGCTTGAACGAATTAAAGCGTAATATTGAAATTAAATTTTTCAAAAAACAAGCTGATTTGCGCGACAAGGCGGTTAATGATAAATTGAAACAAGACCCATTGGTTGATATTACGGTGCCAGCAATTGACCAACCGCAGGGCAGTTTGCACCCGATTACCTTGATGACCCGCCGTGTGGTCGACATTTGTCGTTCGATGGGATTTTTAGTGGTTGATGGTAATGAAGTCGTGACTGAATTTGAAAATTTTGATGCGGTAAATATTCCGTCCGACCACCCAGCCCGTGATATGCAAGATACCTTTTGGCTGACCAATGGTAAAGTTTTGAAAACTCAAACATCGGCGATGCAACACGAAATTTTGAAAAAATACGGACCAGTGGTTTCCGCGATTTTCCCAGGTCGTTGCTATCGTAATGAAGCCACAGATGCCAGCCATGAATTTGCGTTCTTCCAATGTGAAGGCATGATGGTGGGTAAAGATATTTCAATCGCAAATTTAATTTATGTTTTGAAAACCATGTTGTCTGGTGTTTATGGTAAAGAAATCAACGTCCGTTTACGTCCGGGATTTTTCCCATTTGTGGAGCCAGGTTTTGAATACGATGCTAGCTGTCCGTTCTGTGGTGGTAAAGGTTGCCCAGTTTGTAAACATTCTGGTTGGATTGAATTGGGTGGTTGCGGTATGATTCACGATAATGTTTTGCAAATGGCTGGGGTAGACCCGCGCGAATACCAAGGTTTTGCGTTTGGGTTCGGTTTGACGCGTTTGGCGATGATGCAATATGCCATTAACGATGTCAGATTGTTGAACTCGGGTAACTTAGAATTTTTGAGAGGGATTAAACGATGAAAATTTCAGTAGATTGGTTAAATGACTATGTTGATTTGAAAGGGATTTCCGCCAAAGAGATTGCAGATAAATTAACACAAATTACTTGCGAAGTTGAAGAAGTAATTTCGGTCGGTCGCGGTTTAGATACGGTGGTGGTCGGTAAGATTTTGACTTGTGAACCGCACCCGCAAAGTGACCATTTACATTTGTTGACAGTTGATGTCGGCAAGGAACAACCTTTGAACATCGTATGTGGTGCACCAAATGCACGTGCGGGCTTAACAGTAGCAGTGGCGACCGTGGGTACGGTAATGCCTGACGGTATGAAAATTGTACCAGCCAAATTGCGTGGTCATGAAAGTTGCGGTATGTGTTGTTCTTACGCGGAATTGGGTTATAAAGACGATAACGAAGGTATCATTGAATTGCCCGCCAAAACCAAAGTTGGTACTCCAATTACTAAGGTTTTGAAAGGTTTAACCGATGATATAATTGACATTGACAATAAGAGTATTACAAATCGTCCAGACTTATGGGGTCATTATGGCATGGCACGTGAATTGGCGGTAATTTTTGATCGTCCGTTGAAAAGCGTTGATACTGCTTTGGTACATGAATACGACCAATTGCCAGCATTAAATATAAAAATTGAAGATGAACGTTGTTTGTCATATGGCGCAATAAAAGTAGCTAATTTGGCGGGAACTGTTTCGCCAGATATAATGCAAAACCGCTTGTATAAGTTGGGTCATAACAGTCATGGTTTCTTGGTTGATGTGACTAACTATGTGATGTTTGCGTTTGGTAACCCGTTACATGCTTTTGATGCCAGCAAGGTGGACAAAATCAGTGTTGGCACTGTGAAAGAAGGAACACCGTTTACAACCTTAAAGGATAACGAAATCACCGCAAATAAAGATATGTTATTCATTAAGAGTAACGGCGCACCAGTAGCGTTGGCGGGTGTCATGGGTGGCAAAAACAGTGAAATTACTGATGATACTCGTGATGTGGTGTTTGAAGTCGCGACTTTTGATGCGACCAATATCCGCCGTACTTCGGTAGCAGTGGGAATTCGCAGTGATGCCAGCATGCGCTATGAAAAAGCTTTGGACCCTGAATTAAATTGGTTGGCGGTCAATGAAATTTTGCGTTTAATTAAAACATACGCACCACAAGCCCAAGTTCAATCGCAATTTACGCGTGTAACCAGTAAAGCGGCGGAACAAAAGCCTTTGCAAATTACGGTTACACGTAAAATGCTGAACAGTTTTACTGGTGTGGATTTTGATAAGCAGGACAAAATGTTGGAAACTAAATTGACGGCGTTAGGTTTTGCCCCAAAAATTGATGCCAATAAAATTGTGGTTACGGTTCCGTCTTGGCGTCGTTGGAAAGATATTACCAGTCCAGCTGATGTAATTGAAGAAATTATCCGCAACTACGGCTATCAAAACATTGCGCCCGTAGCTCCGCAAGTTGCAGTAGTGCCAGCACCAATAGCTCCCAATGCCGTCGTCAATAACACTTTGAAAGATATGTTAGCTTGGAAATATGCATTTAGTGAAGTGCATACCAATATTTGGTACGATACTAAGGCTGTTAAACATTTTGGCATTACAGCACCGTCTTATGCAACCATTGCTAATCCGTTTAACAAAGACGATAACCAAATTCGCAGTACGATGTTGCCGAGTATGTTAACCGTTGCGGCTAATAATAAAAACCAAAACCATGTACGCGTTTTTGAAATTGGTCGTGTGATTAACCAAGACCAAACAGAAGCTGAACATTTGGCTGGGGTAGCGGTTGGCATGGACTATAAATTAGTCAGTGAAATGGTCACGGATTTGTTCAACCGTTTAGGTGTAAAAATTGTTTATCAATTACAACAAGATGGCGACACGATTTGGCACCCCAAGAACCACGCGCAGATTTTGGTTGACGGAAAAGTAATTGGTGCTATTGGTATTATTCACCCGCAAGTTATGGCAAATGCGGTCGGCTTTGAAGTAAACTTATCACAAATTGATTTTGCCAAAGTTCCGTCAGAACGTGCGCCAATATTGTCAAAATTCCCAAAAACCGAGTTGGATTTTACCTTTGTTTGGAATGATTGTTACGCCAAGTTGGAAGCAATTTGGGTAAAATATCGCAATGTGTTAGTGGTGAAGCGTTTCTTGAAAGCTGTGTACGGTAACAAGTTTACTTTGACTTTTATCGTTTCCAGTACGGAAAAAACGCTTGACAAAGTGGAAATTAACAAAATTCATCAAGAAATTCTTGACTTTGCTAAACAAAATAATTTAATATTAGGATAGTGAACGAAAATATCTTTTACATTGATGCGAAAACCAAAATTGTCGATTTTTTAACGACAGAATTTTCGGGCACTTTTCCGTTGAAATTGCAAAACCGATTTTTGAACTTTTTTCCACAAATTGCGAATTACGAAGAAGAGGGACAAAAATATAAACCAGCAATTTTCTTTACCAACAACATTGATGCAGTGGTGAAGAACATTCCGAATGCGACTAAAATTATGTTGTTTAACGATTCAAACGAAAACATGTTTGCTTCGCGTTTGAAGAGTTTAATTCCGTTCTGTAATTTGTATTGGTGCGTTTATATTTCGATTTCCGAAGATCATATTGAATATGGTATTTTCCGTATTATCAACAGCATTAAAGACGAAAACTTAGAAACAATTTTGTTCAAATCTGAATCTTTACAAGAAAAGAGCAATAAACTTTTCGGCATTTATGTTTACGCGGAAAATACTTGGACGATTACAATGCGCAGTTTGAAAGGTCGTGTCGTCAATGTTAATTTTGCGTTGGATATTCGTGTGGTCAATAACTGGGAAGACGAAATTAAAGAATTCGTTGATGCCAGCTTTTCAAAATTACGTACCAGCGCCAAAAAATTGCAAGAAATCAAAAATATGTACCGTAACATTTTCCGCAATGTGTCGCGTTTGGTGGAGGGTACAATTTGCGTAGTGGTGGACTCCGAATATAAGCCCGATGCATTTTTTGAAGACGGAATTTGGTTGCAAGAACCGATTAACCTGTCTAAATTGTTTGCGCAAACTAACCAATATAACGAACAAAAATTGACGACCATGTCTGATGTTTTTGTGACTATGCTGAATTTTGACGGAATTACGGTAGTGGACAATATGGGTCAAATTCGTGCGTACAATGTGTTTATCGAAACTAACATGAAAGTTGCGGGTAACATTATTGGTGGTGCGCGCAAGCGTGCGGCTTATACAATAATCAACAGTAAACGCCCAAACATAATTGGTGTTTATTTCCAAAGTCATGAAGGCGAAATGTTCTATTCGCCCGTTAAAAAATAATTCATAATTTGTGTAAAAGCTGGCATTAACTCTGACAAGTGATTTTGTTTGATGGGGTGTTTTAATTTGTCGTCGCCTAATTCCACGGTGAAAGACGGAATGTTGCCACGTAAAGCCAAATAATCGGTTAATCCGCCGTAAGATTGGTTAGATAATTCGGCGGTGAAATTGGTAATGCGTGCTAAATGTTCCGCAGTTTGTTGATCTTCTAAGCGACTGTAATAAATAATTTGACCTTTGGTATGAATGGCAAGGCTGGCGGTAGGGCGATAGTTTTTAATTAACCGCAGCAAAGCAAGATTTTCGGGTTCGCTGTGGGGTTCGGGTCCAATGTAATTGGCGGGTGCGGTTATGGTCAGATTGCTGCGTCCTTGTCCCCAACCAGCATCAAAATTAACATTCAAATCAACCGCACGCAAATTTGCTTTCCAAAGACGAAAATCTGTTGAACCGTGATTGGTACGTAGTAAAAACTTTTTGCGCGCACGTGATAATTTCAACGGTTGATTGGTGGCTAATTTGGCACCGTCGGGATTACAGCAAACTATGGCGGTCACGCAAATGTCGGGCGGAACAGTTGGGGTTTGGTTTAACCACGTTTGTAAAACCAAAGAACCTATCCATTCGCGGGCGTGCATACCCGCGGTAATTAACAAGCGGTGTCGGGCTTGTGGGTTGCCAATTTGGTAGGCGATAATTGGTTGTCCAAGTACGGATTTGCCAATGATTTGGGCGGATAATAAATGACGAATTTCGGTGTAACTTTTAATGTGGGCGGGTAATTGTTCCGTACCGTAAAAGTCTGTTCCCCAATGTAATTTGGCGCATGGAAAACGGCGCTTAAAATGCGATATGTGTTTGATTAAATCATAAATATCACAAGATATGTGGTCGCGCGTCAAAAATCTGGGTACTAATGCTAAACCTACCATGCCACCTGATTGAATTATGGCACGTACTTGGCGGTTGGTTAAATTGCGTGCGTGATGATGTACGGCATGAAAAGCCGTATGTGTACAAATTAATGGTCGCGTAGTAACGCGGGCAAATTCCCAAAAACTGCGTCGGTTTAGGTGCGCTGTATCAATTTGAATGTTGGCGGCTTCCAGTTTTTTGATAACGCGATAGCCAAAAGGCGTAATGCCACCACGACTGTGCGCGCCACTGGCTAAATTGTTTTTGTCGTTCCATGTCAAACCTACACTGTGCGGGTGTAATTTGATAAGTTTAGGTAGATTTTCAGCCGTGATAAACCAACCATCTTCAATGTGCAGGCGACAAACGGGATATGCGGGGTCGTCGGCGATACTATCTAAAATGGCTTTCTTTTGGGTAATCGTTTTTAACGGGTCGTACAATTCGGTTGTCCAAACTGACAACCAAATTTCGTCAAAGCCAGCACGCTTGGCGTTTTTAAGGTATGGTAACAATTTGCTTTGGGGTAGTTTTAATAATGCGTCATTGTGTAAATCGATCATGACCATTTTTATGCACAAAGTTGCAAATTTAATCGTGACTATGCTATAATAAAGATGGAACCAAAGTTCTAATTCGTGGGGGCGATTGGCTTCGACGGTTGGCGGACGGTTCGTAAAGCATATCGGCGGGGTAACCATACGTTAATTGGTTGCAACAAATTAAATGCAGATCAAAATGCTAACTCCTTTGCTTTGGCTGCCTAAGTGTAACCTAGCATCGGCCGACGACACGTTTTAACTCTTTCTAACGATCGTCTGCAAACAAAGAGTCAACGGTGTAACGCAACCACAGCATGACGGTGGCGTTGCACGGCTTCAAAAGTCGGCTTTGATCATAACAATTTGTCGTTAGGTTGGTGGTCAATTTTTGATAACGACTATGTATGTAGAAGTACGAACAAGATTCCAATCGGACCCGGGTTCAATCCCCGGCGTCTCCACCAAAAAAAGACTGCCTGCGGGCGGTTTTTTTGTTACACAGTAAGAAAAGAATAGCGTCAATCATTGTGCTGTCTGTAATCATTGCCGCAGGCGCTCTTTTTACTGCTGTCTATGATGTATTATATAAATACAATACTACTAATACTACTATCCTTAATGCTGAGACGGTGGACGG
>JAZLKE010000028.1:0-5441 GCA_045597505.1 Clostridia bacterium
TCGTTTAAAAAAATGTACCCGACCGCTTACAACAAAAAAACAACTAATCCATACACAAAAACGCGCGTCATTTTAATGAACGGAACGGAATACGAAAGTGTTTGGTTTTTGCACCAATTTGCGCGCCATTGTAATGTGCAAGAAATTAAAGATGCTTTAGCTGTTGTGCGTCGTCAAGAACAGCAACAACAAAAAATGATTGCTTGCTTGAAACCGTTAAATGAAAGCATTTTAGAAACAACAATTGCTTACGAACAGTTGGCAATTGATTTGACCGCAACCTTAGCGCAAAATGATACCGATAAAAATAACATCGAAGCATTAAATTTTGCTCTGTTGGAGGATTTTGATCACTTATACCGTTTTAGTAATCTCATGTTATTGGATATGCCGAAGGCCGATCCAGCGCAGTTAGTGGGTAAGATGACGGAAATTATTCCGGGGCGACCCACCTTGGCACACCATCGCTATCCAAAAGACGATTTGCGCAAACCAATGAATGCCAATAAAAGTGATTTATATTCTAAGTTGGTGGCTGGAATTATTACAGCTGCGGAACAACAGACTATGAACTACTACATGAACATTGCACAATGGTACAAAACTGACCTAGGACGACAACTTTACGCGGAAATCGGCATGGTGGAAGAACAGCACGTAACTCAATATGAAAGTTTGAAAGACCCCAATTGCACTTGGTTGGAACAATGGGTCTTACATGAATACACCGAAGCGTATTTATATTGCAGTATGGCAACTCAGGAAACCGTGCCATACATTAAACAAATCTGGGAATATTTTTTTGAAATGGAATGTGCACATTTGCAATTGGCTTGTTTGCTTTTGGGAAAATACGAAAACACTCATCCAAGTAAAGTTATCGGACAAGGCGAATTCCCACAATTGTTACAATTAGGAACAAATAAAAATTATGTCCGCGAAGTGTTGGAACGTACAGTCATGCTAACCAGTCATCGTCAACAATACATCGATGTTTTGAATTTACCGGCCAACGCGGATTTCTTCCAATACCAAAATGCCGTAGTGCCCGATGAAGAAGTGGCCGCTAGTCATGTGGTCGTTGCAGAAACAATTAAAAAGTTAGGGCAAGATTATCGCTATCAAGATAAACCACATCCGGTCAAAGCTTTGCAAAATCGCAAAAAAGATAATACCCAATTGGGACGCAGTCATGTTTGACGACCAAATGAATTAGTGTTAAAATTATTGCATGGCAAAAAGAAACAAAAGTAAATTGGTAAATTTAATTTTAATGATTGGCGCAATCGCATGCGCAGTGGTGGCTTATGTCGGTATGCTTTGTAATTTTATCACAGAAAAAACTACGGCAGCGGGGTTGATTACGGTCACTAATGATTGGAATCTGAAAGAATGGTTCGCTAACATCGACTTGATGAAAGATTTTGACAAAATTGCTAATTGGCAAGTTGCCAGTGTTTTGTTAATTGTTACAGCCGTTTTGATGGCTATTATGTTGGTGGTTATGTTGTTGAAAGGTTTTTCCAAAAAAAGCGCGTTGTTAAAGTGGTCAACTTTCGCTGTGGCTTGTGCAACATTTGCTTGTTCGGTGGCGTTCTTGATTTTAACTTTGATTGGTTGTAACGATTTGTCCTATGTGGTTAAGTCTGTAAAGACTGGCGTTGAATATATCGCGCAGATTGGTGTGTACTTGTTCAGTATTGGTGCAATGGTCGCGTCTTCGGTTGCTTGCGCCGTTGCTTTGCGTAAATAAAAAACTGTTGCAATTTAGCAAATAATATGCTACTATAAAGAAGTGGGCCAAGCAGGTCCATTTTTTTGACCCAAAGGAACGGTAAATGGAAACTAAATTTCAAAGTTTATGCCAAGACGTGATTGAAAAAGCGGGATACAAACTGCTGAAAGTAACTTGGAAAAATCGCGAGTTATGTTTCTATATTGACAAGGAAGGTGGCATTGACCACGCTGACTGCGAAACCGTAACTAGGTTGATTGATCCCATTATTGATGCTAATGACAGTGAATTGGGCGATAATTACAGTTTATCGGTCAGCAGTGTTGGCATTGATGGTAAAGATTGGGAATAATAAAAGGAGATTAAAATGACATCAAAAGATTTTTTCGTCGCATTAAACATGATGGCCACTGAACGTGGTATGGAAGTTAGCGAAATCATCAAGGATTTGGAAGAAGCCTTGTCGGTTGCTTTCCGTAAAGCACACGGGGAAGCAATGAACGCACGTGTGGCTTTGAATCCTGAACGTAACACGATTCGCGTTTACAGTTATAAAACCGTTGTTGCGGACGAAGATGAAAAATTGGATAGTGACGAAGAAGGTTTTGTTCCGTTTGATTACGATAAATTTATTACTTTGTCTGAGGCACGCGAAATTAAAAAGACTGCAAAAGTCGGCGACATTTTGGAACAAGAAGAAAATCCAAAAGACTTTGGTCGTGTTGCGGCTGTCGCTGTAAAACAAGTTTTGAACCAAAAAATCAAAGAACGCAGCCGTAACGCGGCTTTGCAAGAAATGTCGACCCGTGAAGACAAAATTGTGACTGCCAAAGTCAACCGTTATGAAGGCGGTAAGTATTACTTGGAAATTCCTGGTAGCACTTTAGAAGGTATCTTGGACGAACGTAATAATTTCCCAGGACAAACTTTCAAAATTGGCGACTTTGTAAAAGTCTATGTACCAAAAATTAAAGACATTGGTTACAGTAACGATATTTTTGTTACCCGTACTCGTCCAGAATTTGTCAAAGTTTTGTTTGAATTGGAAGTTCCAGAAATTGAAAAGGGCGAAATTGAAATTAAAGCTGTGGCGCGTGAAGCTGGCTATCGTACCAAAATTGCGGTGGCTTCAATGATTGCCAATATTGACCCGATTGGTGCTTGTGTTGGTGCAAAAGGCGCCCGTATTAACGCCATCTTGGACGAAATCCGTCCAGAAAAAGTGGATATCATTCCATGGAGCGAAGACCCGTTGGAATTTATTGCTTCAGCTTTGTCACCAGCGACCGTTTTGCGTGTTGAAGCTAACGAAGAAGAAAAGCGTGCGCGTGTGGTTGTTCCGAATGATAAATTGTCTTTGGCAATTGGTAAAGCTGGCATGAATGTCCGTTTGGCGGCAAAATTGACAGGTTGGAAGATTGACGTTAAGAGCGAAGAAAAAGCTAATGCCGAAGATGCGGCTTATATCGAGGAATTTACCCTTGGCGAATAATTCACACCCAATTGAAAGAATTTGTTGTGTGTGCCGAAAAATGCAGCCGGTTACCCAAATGACCCGCGTGGTCAGGGTAAACGGCGCTTTTTATGTACAGGGCGAAAGACGCTTAAACGGTCGTGGTGCGCATGTTTGTTCGGTATGTAAGCAAAGTCCAAACCTACAAAAATGTCTCAGTCGCAGTTTCAAAACACAAATTCCGACAAATATTATTGATACTTTAACGCAAAAATGATTGCGACAAGTGGTAAATTGGGCTACTATAAAACAGCATGAAAAAAGCTTTAATTTTAATGGCGGAGCGTACTGGCACCGGTCATAAATCTGCTGCCAATGCAATTGAACGCAATTTGGTGGCGCAAGGCTGTATGGTCAAACAATTGAACTGCTTTCCGTTAATGGGTAAAGTTGGTGTCAATATGGAAAACTGCTACATTCCGTTGACGACTAAACACCCGTTGATTTGGAAAATTTCGCACGGCTTTTCCCAAGTTTTTACCAATACAATGCATACTTGGATTTATAATCGTGTCAAAAAACCGTTATTAAAAGAAATTCAAGATTTTCAACCCGATGTGATTATTTCGGTTCATTGCATGTTTACTAAGGCGGTTTCGCGTTTGTTAAAGAAACATAACCTGTCGATTCCGTTTTTGGTTAATGTCATTGATTTGATTAACCCGCCAAAAGTTTGGCGCGATAAACGGGCGCAGGTATCTTTTGTGCCGACACCAACTGTACGGGAGCAGTATTTGCGCTTGGGGTTCAAGCCTGAACAATTGATTGTGTCTGGTTTTCCTATTCGTGAAGATATTGTTCCGCCACAACAACCGAAAACTGTGGGCGACAAATTACACATCTTGATGGTTAATCCATCAATCAATTTGAAAAAAAATTTGGCTTATGTGCGTGAACTGTGCCAAATTGACAACGCGGAAATTACGTTTGTTTGCGGTCGTGATGAACGCTTGTTTACGGCTTTGACACACGAAAAGGAACAAAACCCGAATTTAACCAAAGTCAACGTGCTGGGCTTTGTGCGTAATATGCCCGAATTATTGAATTGGGCGCACGTGTTATTGACCAAAGCTGGACCCAACATGTTGTTGGAAGGTACACGCAGTGGTACCGCCGTGATTGTGACTGGACACATTCCTGGGCAAGAAGCCAAGAACTATCAATACATAACTGCAAACCGCTGTGGTGCCCGTTGTGAAAATCCGCGCCAAATTAAAGCCTTAGTCCAAAGTTGGCTGGACGAAAACTTGTTGCCTGAATATTTGCAAAACGCGTTGAAAGCAGGTGCCAATGATGGTGCAAAAATAATTGCTGATTATGTAGTTGGAATTTGTAATTAAGTTGTGTTATAATGCGACCATACACGGAAGGGTGTCAGAGTGGTCGAATGTACCTGTCTCGAAAACAGGTGTGCCGCAAGGTACCGCAGGTTCAAATCCTGTCCCTTCCGCCATTGAATTTTAGACGAATTTGGGGTTTCGTAATTGAAAGGTTAGGCTATGACTGGTTATGATTTTGATCAGACGATTTATGCAGGCAACTGTTTTGTTGACTTTTATTTTTACTGCTTGTTGCGTCGTCCGTATATTGCCTTATTATTGCCTTACCAATTGATTTTAAGTATCTTGTATCTTTTGCGCATTTTGAATCGTAAGCAGTTCAAACAAAGCTTCCATTGTTATTTGTTTTTTGTTTTTGGTAAAGAAAGAATGATTGCCAATTTTTGGAAAACACATATTAAAAAAATTAAGCTATGGTATTTGCAACAAAAACAACCCGATGATGTAATTATCAGCGCTTCGCCCGAATTTTTTTTGAAACCTGTTTGTGATATGTTAGAAATTAAAAATTTGATTGCAACCAAAATGGATCTTCGTAATGGACATATTCACGGCGAAAACTGCTGTCATGATGCCAAAGTGCGCATGTTCCAACAATACTTTGGCGCCGATGCCAAATTGCACGGTTTTTATTCGGATTCCCGCCAAGATCTTCCTATGATGCAATATGCCGAAAAAGGTTATTTCGTTTACAGCGACATGATTATTGAATATAAAAAATAATTTTTACGTTACCATTTAACCGCTTGGCGTCTTTTTTTGTTACACAGTAAGAAAAGAATAGCGTCAATCATTGTGCTGTCTGTAATCATTGCCGCAGGCGCTCTTTTTACTGCTGTCTATGATGTATTAT
>JAZLKE010000029.1:0-32847 GCA_045597505.1 Clostridia bacterium
TACATTGTTGGCATGGAAGATGGTTTATTGCCATCGTATAAATCACAATACAATGAAGCCGTCTTAGAGGAAGAACGTCGTTTGCTGTACGTTGCAATTACCCGTGCAATGCGCAATTTGAATATTTCATATGCTCGCGCCCGTTTCTTAAACGGGGAAGTCAGTCGTACCGTCCCCAGTAGTTTCTTAATGGAATTGGGGTATTTTGGCGGATACCGTGAACGCAGTTTTAATTGGTAAGTCCCAAACTTAATTTTACCGCACGATCTACACGCTGTTGGTCATCATCGTTAATGGTGGCCAATTTATTTTTTAAGCGCATTTTATCAATGGTTTTGATTTGTTCACAAAGCACTAAGCTGTCACAATTTAATTGGTAATCATCGGCATGTAAAAACACATGGGTCGGAATTTTGTTTTTGTAAATTTTAGAGGTCAGACAAGCTACCACAACGGTCGGACTGTATTTGTTGCCAATGTCATTTTGCAAAATTAAAACAGGGCGAAAACCTTCTTGTTCGCTGTTCAAATTACAACTGCTGTCGCCAAGGTTAGCGAAATAAACTTCGCCGCGTTTAACTTCCATATTTTATTCTATGTGGTATAATTAAAATATGGGATTTGAAATCTTTGGTATCTATATTGCGTATTATGGAATTATCATTGCCAGCGGGCTTTTGCTTGGTATTTTGTTGTGTGACTTTTTGTGCCGTAAGCGTGGCTATGATAGTAACATTCCCTATGTCTTGGTTTTGATAATTGTGCCTTTGGCAATTTTGGGAGCGCGCCTTTATTACATTGTTTTTTCGGACCGGTTGACAATGGCGGACTTTTTCGATATGTCAAACGGTGGCTTTCAAGGCTTGGCGATTTACGGTGCAGAAATCGGTGGTTTCCTCGGGGTGGTGATTTATTGTTCAATTAAAAAATGTAGCATTTTTACAATTACAGATTTAATTGTACCTGCCTTGATTTTGGGACAAAGCATTGGTCGTTGGGGTAACTTTTTCAACCAAGAGGCTTTTGGGGTCGCGACAGAATGGACGATGTTTCCGTTTGCAGTTTACATTGATGCGTTGGACGAGTACCACTTAGCTACATTTTTTTACGAAAGTTTTTTAAATTTTGTTGGCTTTTGGATATTGTTGACCATATATTTCAAACAAAAAAAACACGGCACGGCAACGGCAAGTTATTTTATATGGTATGGTATTGTTCGTGCGCTAATTGAAACCATGCGCACCGATAGTCTTTTGATTCCAGGAACAACTGCCGATTTTGTATTTAATCGAATTTCTTTTGTTTTAAGTATTGCATTGGTGGTACTTGGTGTGGTATTATTAATCTTGAATAAAAAGGGGAAATTATCACAAAATGACAAACAATTATTTAAGTAAATTGCTTAACGAATTCGATCAAGAATTCGAATCCTTGGTGGTTCCATTTTCAGAATCTTATGTAATCACATCAGTTAAAGAAAATACTGAAACTGCTCAAGCCAATCTTGAACCAGTAGCTAAAACTAACACAGCCGAAGTCGTCAACCCGCAAGAAAAATTAAGTAAAATTGAAGCAATGGCTACCCAAATTTCCGCTGAACGTTATCGTCCTAATTACAACGCCGACGTCTGCTTAGCTAACTTGTTGAATTTCATTTTGTCTGCCGACGACCAAGATATGCAAAACGATTTCTTTCAATTGTTGAACCAAGAATACGACATGGACTTGGATCACGCTTTGGATGAATTTGATTTTTACTTAAATAATCCATATAAAAAGAAAGCCGAAAAAATCTTATCCAAAATTGAGGCACGTAAAAACAAATGAGCGTGATTGTTTGTAGTTATGGCGAAATTCATTTGAAAGGTGCGAACCGTGGCTATTTTTTGCGTACTTTGATGCAGAATTTACGCCAGGCTTTACCACAAGGTGTCAAAGCCGAACTGCGCGATACACGCATTTTAGTAACTGAATTTACCGACCCCAAACCCGTGGTTGCGTGCTTGAAAAAAGTTTTTGGTTTGACCCATATTCGAGTTTGTGATTCCGTAAACTATCAAACTCCAGACGACATTTTACAATATTTATCCCATGTTAAAATCAATGGTACTTTCAAAGTAGTGGTCAATCGTGCGGACAAGAATTTTCCGTTAAAAAGTCCAATATTCGCGCCGATGTGTGGTGATGCAATTTTGAAAAACAATCCGCAAGCCAAAGTCGACGTCCAAAATCCAGATACCGTGGTGCAAGTCGAAATTCGTCATGATGGTCTGGCGTTCGTGTCAACTGGTTGTGAACATGGTTTAGGTGGTTTGCCAGTCGGAACTTCGGGACGTGCTATTTGTTTAATTTCGTGTGGTATTGACAGTCCAGTTGCTGCTTTTATGGCCATGAAACGCGGTTTATCGGTGGATTTTGTACATTTTACCACGCCACCGTATACCAGCGAATTAGCGTTACAAAAAGTTGTTTCTCTATGTGAACAAGTTAATTCTTTCGGCAATAACGGCAATTTGTATGTTGTGCCGTTTACCGAAATCGGTTCGCAAATTCAAAAGAAGTGTCATGACCAATATACAATTACTTTGATGCGCCGTTTCATGATTGCGTTGGCGGAAAAAATTGGGGTAGCGCATCATGCGGACTGTATCTTTACTGGCGAAAATTTGGCACAGGTCGCCAGCCAAACTATCCAAGGTATTACCAGCAATAACTTTGTCGCGCAACGTTTACCAATTCTGCGCCCGTTAATTTGCTTTGATAAAAACGAAATCATTGATTACGCCAAACAAATTGGTACTTTCGAAATCAGTATTTTGCCATACGAAGATTGCTGTACAGTGTTTGTTCCGTCCCATCCAACGATTAAGCCCGACTTGGCGGACGTTTTGGCGGAAGAAAAGAAGTTGGATTTTGACAGCTTGGTGGAAAATTGTTATAATGCTGTTGTATGCAAAAAATTACAAAATACCTTTGCGGAATCGTCAAACAAGCCGCAAAAATAACCAATAAATCTTTTAATGTTTACAGTAAGGACGAATTTGAAGACATCGTTACTGATGTTGACAAGGAAATCGAATCTTTTTTGATTGGTAAGTTAAACTTGAAATATCCAGAATATGACATCGTCAGTGAAGAATATAACCCACATCGTATGACAACTTCACATTGTTTTGTGATTGATCCGTTGGACGGCACAATTAACTTTGCGGCGGGTATTCCGTTGTGGGGTATCCAAATTGCGGCAATCGAAAATGGCGAAGTCGTTTCCGCCGTTATATACTTGCCCAAAGTTGACGAGTTTTACTATGCTGACTGCGACGGCGCATTTTTGAACGGCGTACCATTGCACATTACTCCTGAAGTTAAATATACGAAACAAACTTTTGCGATTTCGGGTAACATGTTACCGCGTATCTTCCAAAAAGGTGGACAACTTAGCCACCGTAATTTCCGTTGTATTAACGCGGCTTCGGTTTCTTTCGCATGGGTTGCGGCGGGGCGCTTGAACGGCTATTGTTTGGTCGGCGATAAAAAATGGGACTATATCCCAGGTATTTACTTGGTCAAAATGGCGGGCGGCTTCACCAAGGACGAACCAGGTCATCACACTGCCACCACCAACCCCGAAATGCTATACTACTTTGATGAACTCGCATCTAACGAACCAACAGAAAAATAAATACCAAACAGGAGATAGGCGATGAGAATTTTATATGTTAAACAACAACCCGAAAAATTGACCGATGAAGATATTCAATCCTTTCTGAGCTCCATTTCCAAGCAAACAAAATCCCCCGACCGCGAAATGTAACCATAAAAAAAGACCGCTATATGCGGTCTTTTTTGTTGTTGATTATTTGAAAATTCTTGGAATGTATTTTAAGACTGGTTCGGGTTTGTCCAAAACAACAGACACGATACAATCTTTGATTTCATCCAAAACACGGTGGTCAACTTTTTTCAAGTTGGTAATGAACGGTAAACCGATGCGCACGCCACTGGTTTCGACAGCAGTGCGGGGGTCACATTGAATTTTGTTTTTGTTGGTAACGATGCCGAATTTTTGTTCCAATTCGTCTTGTACTTGGCGACCAGATTTATTGGTATCGCGCAAGTCAATCAAGAACATATGCGTTTGAGTTTTGCCAGAAATAATTTTGATGCCAGCTTTTTTCAATTCTTCGCACAGATAGTTGGCATTTTGTACGACGCGTTCAATATAATTGCGATAATCTTTGGTAAAGGCTTCTTCCAAGCAAACGGCCTTGGCGGCGATAACGTGCATCAATGGACCACCTTGACAACCAGGGAAGACCGCTTTGTCAATAACTTTGGCGAATTCTTCTTTACATAAAATCATACCACCGCGCGGACCACGTAAAGTTTTATGAGTGGTTGTGGTCACAATATCCGCCCATTTCATCGGGTTTGGATATAAACCCGCCGCGACTAAACCAGCAAAGTGCGCCATGTCGACCATAAATATTGCACCAACCGATTTTGCAACCTTGGCAATGCGTTCAAAATCAATAATCAAACTGTAAGCACTGCAACCAGCCACAATCAATTGCGGTTTGTGTTCCTTGGCTAATTTTTCTAAGTTCTTGTAATCTAAAACTCCGTCTTTGTCCAAGCCGTAATTGATGACGTTGTACAATTTACCAGAGAACGAAACTTTGGCACCGTGTGACAAATGTCCGCCCGCATCCAAAGACATGGAAAGAATGGTGTCGCCAGGTTTTAATACCGCCATATAAACCGCCATATTGGCACTGGAACCGCAGTGCGGCTGTACGTTGGCGTGGTCAGCTTCAAATAATTTACAAGCCAAATCGCGACAGTAGTTTTCGACTTTATCTACAACTTCACAACCTGAATAGTAACGGGCTGCGGGGTAGCCTTCGGCGTATTTGTTGGTCAAGCAACTACCCATTGCCGCCATGACATTTTTGCTGGCGATATTTTCGCTGGCGATTAAGTTGATTTTACTCCATTGGCGTTTGTT
The DNA here is from genome assembly GCA_045597505.1 of Clostridia bacterium. Lineage (GTDB taxonomy): Bacteria > Bacillota > Clostridia > Christensenellales > UBA1242 > RGIG8050. Next base: position 5,009 of record JAZLKE010000029.1, read on the forward strand.
TTCTTCTTTTATCAGTTGTTGAATTTTGTTCATGACTCAATTATATATTTAGCGCCAAAAATATGCAAACCAAAAAAAATAAATCACAACCACAATTACACTTGCATTTATTTTCGTGGTGGTAGGCTTCGGCAAGTTCGTTGGCTGCTGGCGTTTCGTAAAAGTCGGGTTGATTTTCCATGAGTTCATTTATGCTGGCATGTGTATATTTTGACACAGCCGACACATAATAAGGTTATGGAAAAAACAACAACAGCAAAACAAAAGCAAAAAAAATCTAATCCTATGCAAAAAATTGGACAAACCATTAAGGATACTTTTATGGAAATGAGTACCAGTTTGGCTGGCTGGATTGACGATACCAGTGACCAATTAAGTGGCAAAAAAGCACCCAAAACCACCAGTGTATCTGGCGCAAAATTTGTTTCTCAAAAACCTAAAAAAGACGAATAATTAAATTGTATATCCGCCGCTTTAACACCGTGTTTCGCGGTGTTTTTTTTGTTGTTGGTTGAAAAGTTGCCCATTATGCCGAAACACGATATAATTTAATGTGACCAAAAGAAGAAACACGCGTTATAGAAACATATCAACCAAAGGTGTTCCGCCCGTTGTGGTAATTGCCGTTTTGGCATTTTTAATTGTTGGAATTTTGGCTGGTGGTTTTACAATTAACGCTTTAACAAAAAATGATGGTTTCGTAATTAACGCGGTAAATGGACAAGTAAATTTAGAAATTGGTGGAGAAGGTAACCCTGATAGTTATACCGAAGGTGGCGCTAAGTGTGTTTTCTTTGGTAAAGATATATCTGACACTGTTACGACTAAATATTATTACCGCGAAGATATGACGTATGATGTAAGCTTGGTCTCGGGTATTGATTGCGATGTGCCTGGTTATTATTATGTGGTTTATACTTCGTCCCATATCAAATATCAAGGTGTACAACTGGTACGCAATGTAACAGTTACTAAGGAGGAGGAATAAACATGACAAGGAAACTTCCACGATTACTTGTTGTTATTGTTGCCGTACTTAGTTTTGTTATCGGCTTTGTCGGTAGCGGTTTTGCGGTTATCTATTATACTATTCCTGTTAGTGGTACAATCCCCGCAACGCAAACTTTTCACAAATTGGCAATTGCGGGCGATTTAAATGTTGATACTATAACAAGCCAAGACTTATCAATTCATTTTATTGAACTGGGAAATAAATACACGGGTGATTGTACTTTAATTAAAGTTGGCGACACCGAGGTTTTAATTGATGCAGGTTCCAAAGCCAATTCCATTCCCGCAATTAAAGCATATCTTGACCAATATATTACTGACAATACATTGGAATTTGTGATTGCCACCCATGCGCACGAAGACCATATTGCGGGTTTTGGTACCAGTGAAAATAAAGAAAGCCTTTTAGATATGTACAACGTTGGCACTTTGATTCAATTTGTCTATACGAATAATACTAAGAAAAACAAACCATCGACAGTCTATAAAAATTATTGTCGCGAAGTCGCGGAAGCCGAATCTCGTGGTACCAAAGTTTATAACGCTTTACAATGTATTAACCAATCCCAAGGTGCGCAAAAAGTTTACCAATTAAGTGCGGACATTAACTTGGAAATTTTGGATCAAAAATACTACCACGAAAACACCGCCAAAAGCGAAAATGATTATTCTGTCTGTTGTCAAGTCGTTCAAAACAATGAAAAATACTATTTGTTTACTGGTGATTTGGAAGCTGATGGAGAAGCGTCCTTGGTAAGTATGAATACATTGCATCCAGTCGAATTATATAAAGCTGGTCACCACGGTTCCAAAACCAGTTCGTCCACCGCGTTAATGTCGGTTATTCAACCTAAGCACATTTGTGTTTGTTGTTGTGCTGGTAGCAGTGAGTACACTAAAACTAACGTCAACCAATTCCCAACGCAAACATTTATCAATAATGTCGCGCCATATACCGACCAAATCTATGTCACAACCTTATGCGTTGATTGGGCAGCTGGTAATTTTGAATCCATGAACGGTAACATTGTGGTTTATTGTAAAAAAGAGGATACCGAAGTAAAAATTGCTTGTTCAGCCTGTAAAACCATTTTGAAAGATACCGATTGGTTCCGTGCCAACCGTACCATGCCCGCGGCGTGGGTGAAAAATTAGTTTTCATAGTTAGTTTTGGTTTGCCAAACCGAGAATATAAGGAGTAATATGATGCGTCAAAAATTTACCAACAACAAAATAAATATTATGAGCACGGCGTTTTTAACGGCTTCCCCAAAAATTTTTACCGACATCGATTACTAAATATTTTGACCACCGCAAGGTAATTTCCTCTTCTGCCAAAGTTAAAAGAGGCGTGTTCGTTGATAATCATGATTTCAAAAACTATTTCGCGAACTGCGGTTTAACCACCCAATGTTATCAATTGTCTGATTTATTAAAATACGAAGACTTGTTTTAGGCGAAATTTTTTTCTGTCACACAATCCGTCGCTTACAGCCGTATGAATTCCTACACCAGTAGTGCTTTATTAAAAAACGCATAATCAGTACCATAAACAACACAAACTATATTAGGCATATTGGCAACAAAAAAGGGAGTACGAATACTCCCATTTTTGGCGACCCGCAACAGACTTGAACTGTCGACCTCATGCGTGACAGGCATGCGCTCTAACCAACTGAGCTAGCGGGCCAAACATTATGATTATACATAATGTATTTAGCCTTGTCAATCTAATTTCATTGACTAAATTGGCCAAAAAGACTATTTTGATAGTAACGGAAATGAAAAACTTTGGGGCGAAAATAAAGTTATTTACTTGCGTAGCGTTGGTCGTCGCGTGTGTTTTTCTTGCTTCGATTAATTTAACAAGCCAACCATGTAAAACTGTTGCCGAAACTGTCAATGCAAATGAAATTTCTTTTGATGACTTTTCCGCCGCTTTAACGCAAATGACGGAAGAATACGAACCTACGGAAAATTCGCTAGTTTTTTTTGAAAAAGAAAGTGAACTAACTATGGACGCGGACGGCGAATATTTGGTCACGGAGCAAATCTATTGTCAATTAACTGGCACAAACAAACTGACAAAGAACGGCTTAGTTTTACGTACTCAATCAACGCCAATATATTATTTGAACGATTTGGCAGAAGCAACAGGCTATCAAGTCACTGACAATGAAGATACGGTAATTTTAACGCGTAAATATGGACTTAAACGTTTAATCATCTATTCTGACAGTAACGATTTAGATACTTGCGGGGCAGTCGCGACCGTAAAATATCACAATTTGCATTTTTACCAATATGCCACCGAAGAACAAACTCGCGCTGCATATGAATATTATCAAAATTGTCCAGCGGTAACTTGCGTTGCAGTTGATCGTTATTGTTGGACTCAATCAGACAGTACTAATTATGTCACAATTGATACTAATGCTGAACTTAGTTATGAAACATGGGGCGCGGAAAAAATGGGCGTACCTAAATATGCGCAATATTTAATGGATACTGTCAAAGCCCAAAACAACAATATCAACGCCTTGCCAGAAGTTGTGGTTGCCGTGTTAGATACGGGAATTCGTACCAGTCATCCGTGGTTTACAGACCGTATGTTAAAAGATAGCCACGGTAAATACATTGGTGTCAATTATACTCCAATCAATAAAACTGCGGAGTACGCCTTTGAAGACGACCAAGGTCACGGTACACACTGTTCGGGAATTATTTGTGATATGACTTTGCCTAATGTAAAAATTTTACCAGTTAAATTTATGTGGCAAGAAAACCCAAGCGACACCGAAGCCACGGGTTATATGTCAAATGCAATAAAAGGTATTGAATACGTAATTCAAATGAAGCAACATTATAATATCGTGGCAATGAATATGAGTTTTGGTACTGACAAAATGAATATAGATGAAATCAATCAATTTACCATAGCAATTAACAATGCTTATAACGCGGGAATCTTTTCGGTCGTGGCAGCTGGTAACGAACATAAAAATGCTGGAAATTTTGCGCCTGCCAGCGTATCAAAAGCAATTACTGTTAGTGCATTGAAAAAGTTTGGTTCATACGAAATTTTTGATAGTGAATATTCTAATTTTGGTTCTGTAATCGATGTCTGCGCACCAGGAACTTCAATTAAAAGTGCGTATCATACCAAAGATTTACATTATCTCAGTGGCACATCGATGGCGACCCCGCACGTAGTCGCCTACATCGCGTTATTGGAATCTGAATTAAGTTCAAGCCTGTCGCACGATTACACGCAAGATGAAATTAACCGAATTTTGAATGGCGAAGTAAATGGTTACTTGAAAGATTTAGGTCCTACGGGAAAAGACGATGAGTATGGTAATGGTATGCCAATTTTAACGGCCGCCATACCAGATTATGTCATGGTTAATGTGATTACTAACGATTTAGGAACCACCTCGGTTGCGTCTGGTTACAATATGTACACAAAAGGCTCCAACGTCACAATTACATTTACTCCGGACGAAAACGCTTACGTAACCGCGGTCTATGTCGATGATATTTTGGTACCCAATAGTGCGGGTTTGTCTGAATATACGCTTTCTATGAATAAAAACCGTACGCTTAAAATTTGCTTTGAAACTAACAGTTATACAGTCACACGCTACTTTGAAAAAGTGTATGATTTGAATTCTAACGAGCCACACGAGTATGATATTCATACTGAAAAATTAACTGGTGACATCGGCAGTTCGACCGCTGCTCAAAGTAAAAATTATCCTGGTTTTACTGAACAACCGTTTGAACAAAGTATAATCACTTCAAACGGTAAAACGACTGTGGAAATCTACTATCTTCGCAATAAATATCAACTAACCATTCAACCTGCAACTGGTGATAAAGGCATTTCAAAATTGGAAGGCAGTGGGGAATATTTGTTTGGCACACCATTAGAAATTAGGCCGACTTTTTATAATGGATTTTATATTGATGTTTGGGTCTATGAATGTACGGATACCGATTTTTTGAACCAATTAAAACCGACTGCCGCGCGTCAAAAATTTACTATGCCCGCCGCAGATTTGACAATGACCGCTTTTTCCCAATCTGGTGTTTATACCATTACGACCAAAGTTTCTGGTCACGGTACAGTTACTCCGGACGAAGTCGCAGTGCATTACGGTGATGCAATGATTTTGGAATTAACCGCAGACGAAGGCTATCAAGTTCAAACCGTTACACGTGACGGCGTCAAAATTACACCCATTAAAGAGTCGGATAATACTTATTCAGTTAATTTGTATAACATTACCGCCAATACCGAAATTGAAGTTGTATTTGCGGAAAGTTCTACTGTAAACGCTAACAATGATTTTGGTAAACTAATTTTGAATGGTGGCTGGGTTGCAATTGCCTGCTTATTTATTGGTTCGTTTGTTCTATTAGTCTTTGCTTTCCGAACACGCAGACGTTAAAATATTACTTTCTAAAAAGTGAGCGACCCCATACCATTAAATTTGTATCAACAAAACAAAAATATCCATTACGTATACTTGCCATTTGGTAAATGTAGTTGCCTTGTCGGGCAGAGTAGTATAAAAAGTGCGTACTGATAAATAGCACGCACTTTTCCTTTTTCATGTTTAACTATGTTTTTGATTAAATATTCAAGACCATGACGCCGCAATTATGGTAGAACACGTAGAACAACCACATGATATAGACAATGATAATAATTCCAGCGGCTAAATGAGATTTGTAAAAACGGCAAGCCACAATAATCGCAGAAACAATATTCAAAACTAACCAGAAAATTGAGAACGCTAACCAACCCAAACGGAAGAAAAATAACGGCCACAACATGTTAAAAAATAAATGTACGCCATACCAGATCAAGTCATTACGTCGACGCGCGTGGTCTTGGTTGGCTTGGAAAGTTAAAAACGCAGCGAAACCAATTGCAATATAGTTGATTGTCCATACGACGGGAAAAACCCAATCTGCGGGATGCATTGGTGGTTGAACGTAACTGCCGTCCATTTTCCCGCCAATTAATGAACCAATCATTCCGACTAACAAAGTAGCACCGATAATTATCAATGCCACAGCCCAAGGCTTTAATTTTCGATTTTGAATTTGCGAGTGCATAATGTTGTTCATAATACTTAGTTATCAACAGTTTTTCGGGTTTTATACGCCAAAAGTAACAGTTATTATTTGACTCGGTCTTGATTTTCATTTTTATCATGATAAATTATTAAATCAAATTTTGGAGGATAAAATGTCAGAAGATGCGTTTTGCAAACAAGTATAATCTTGACGTCGCCGAACAAATCGAAGCCGACATGCCCAGAGAAGACGCCACCGACACCAAAAATTTATAAAAAGCCTAAAAGAGGACGAAAGAACTTTATCAATTGTCAATTTAACTTGCAAAAATCATATTTGGGGCAGTGGAGTGGCCTGTCCCCATTTTTTACGGTGGCGAACTGTCTTGAAAAAAATTTTGCCATGATGCTTGTTTCCATGTTTTTGTTTTCTCCTTTTTGTATATAGGGGTGTGTATTTTCTTTACAAAATGGTTCTATTGGATAGAATTTAGTAGTGTCAAAATTTTCCGAGTCAAACGTGTCAGTTTTTCGACATTTTCATTTCTTTATTTTGCGGTTTTTTGTCCCTTTTTGTCCCTCTATAAAACTTCGCAAAAGACAAGTTTTGCGAAGTTTTGCTACAATAAATAAACACAGAAGAAGTTATCTAAAATATCGGAAATAAAAAGTGAGAAACAAACCAAATAATCTATATATCAGAAAAATCTTTTTATCAAACAAAAAACCGAGCGAAATTAATTATGAGATACATACAATTATTCATTTCAATAATCAACATAGTAAAATTACTATAAAAATTGCTGTACAAATTTGGTAAAGATTTTTACAGACAGGTTTCAGCGCTGAATCATTTTTTACAGGGAAGACCACTTCCCCAATTTTAATTAACAACTTGTAACAAAACACAATCTATTATATACTGGTATTTATATGAAGACTACGATTATTGTGGACAAGAAAAACACCGAGAAAAAAGACAAAAAGGCGGCTGCGACCGTAAAAACTGCGAAAAAAGATACTGTCAAGACGACAAAAAATGCCACTAAAACCGCGGCGACTGCGGATAAAAAATATGTCACAAATATTACTGCCCTGCTGGAAAATTTTCCGCAATGGTATACTGATATTGTCTTAAAAACTGAATTGTGTGATTATGGGCCGGTTAAAGGTACCATGGTTATTCGTCCATACGGCTTCGCGCTGTGGGAAAATATCAAAAACGCATTAGATGCGCAACTTAAAGGTCGCGACTATCAAAATGCTTATTTCCCGATGTTGATTCCATCGTCTTTTATTGAAAAGGAAAAAGAACATGTCGCTGGTTTTGCGCCAGAATTAGCAACCGTAACCCATGTCGGTGCCGAAGCCTTACCAGAAAAATTGTATATCCGGCCTACTTCGGAAACGATTATTGGTAATATGTTATCTAAATGGTTACAAAGTTATAAAGAATTACCTATGAAATTAAATCAATGGTGTAACGTTGTCCGTTGGGAAAAAACGACGCGTCCGTTCCTTAGAACCAGCGAATTTTTGTGGCACGAAGCCCACGCTGTGTTTGCCGATGCCAAGACCGCTAAAAAGAACGCGCTTGACGATTTATATTTGTACGAAAAATTTATGCGCGATTATTTAGCGTTGCCAGTTTTAATCGGACAAAAGAGCGAAAAAGAAAAATTCGCTGGCGCGGAAATTACCTACGGTGTCGAAGCTATGATGAAAGATGGCAAAAGCCTGCAAGTCGGTACCAGCCATTATTTAGGACAAAATTTCAGTAAATCTTTCAATATTAAATTTACCGACGACCAAAAGACCGCCCGCTATGCGTATACCACCAGTGTGGGTACCTCTACCCGTTTAATTGGTGCGATTGTTATGACACACGGCGATGACCGCGGCTTGGTTTTACCACCACGTGTAGCTCCCATTCAAGTCATTATTGTTCCCGTTGCACAGCACAAACCTGGCGTTTTGAATGTGGCAGAAAACATTAAACGCACTTTAAGTAACTTACATTATCGTGTCGCAATTGACGACAGTGATAACACCCCAGGTTGGAAATTTAACCAATGGGAAATGAAAGGTGTGCCAGTTCGGATTGAAGTTGGACCGCGCGATATTGAAAACAACGAATGTCAAATTTCGCGCCGTGATACTTTGACCAAAACCACTGTAAAATTGAACCGTATTGAACGCGCAGTGGCTGATTTATTGGAAAATATTCAACAAACTATGTTGGAAAATGCTGTACAAAATCGTGATAAACATATTAAACGCGTTAAAACCTACGCCGAATTAAAGAAAGCCATTAACGCGGGAAACTTTGTTTTGGCTCCATGGTGTAACTGTACCGAATGTGAAGAAGCCATCAAGACCGAAACTAATGGTGTTTCAACCCGTGTTATGCCTTTTGATTCTGCTTTGGAAAAAGACAGTGTTTGCGTCCATTGTGGTAAACCTGCCAAAGTTGAAATTATTTTTGCGAAAGCATATTAAGGAGATTTATATAAATGCAAAGATACGATGAATTATTGTTTAACCGTTTTAACGAAGATTGGAGCAAATTAACGCCCAAACAAATGCTGTCTTTGTTGTCAGTTAAGACGCAAATTACCCTGCCCGCGAAAATCGAACCCGCCATGTTGAAAGACAAATTGAACATTAAATTGGGTATCGACCCAACAGGCGCCGATATTCACATTGGTCATTTGTGTCCAATTTTTGTTTTGAACATTTTCTTAAAATGTGGTCATCATGTAGATTTCGTGATTGGCGATTTTACCGCGAAAATTGGTGACCCCAGTGGTCGCAATACTGAACGTGCAATGATTACCGACGAACAAATTGCCAAAAATTTCGCGACTTATGTTCAACAAATTGCGCCTTACATTAATACTAAAAAATTGAACGTTCATAAAAACAGCGAATGGTTGTCCAAAATGTCTTTGGCAGAATTTTTGGCTGTCTTACAACGCATTAAATTGTCGGTTGCTACTCAACGCGAAGATTTCCGTAAGCGTATTGAAAATGTTTCCTTGGCGGAAGTCAATTACGCTGTTTTAATGGGCTTAGATTCCGTCAACCTAAACACCAATATTGAATTAGGTGGTTTGGATCAAATTTTGAACTTTTCGCAATGCCGTATGGTGCAAGAAATCTATCAACAAAAACCCGAAATGGCTTTTGGTACGCCGATTTTGGAAGGTTTAAGTGGCGACGGTCGTAAAATGAGCAAAAGTTATAACAACTACATTGCGGTCACTGCCACAGCCGAAGATAAATTTGGTAAATTCATGTCTTTACCAGACAATTTGTTATTAAAATATTACCAAGCATTTGGCTACTTGTATGCGGAAGAAATTCCAGATTTGGTTAAATTTATTGAAGCCAACCCCTTAGAAGCTAAAAAACAATTAGCAACTTATTTCGTTTCAATTGATGGTAATGATTTGAACATTGGTCGCACCGAACGTGAAAATTTTGAACGTAGATTTTCAAAGCGCGAATTGACTGACGACGATTTTATTACTGTTAAAGTCGCCGCCAATACCCCGTTATTAAATGCAATTGCTACCAGTGGTAAATTCTCATCAAATGGTGAAATTAAACGTTTAATCATTGCGGGTGCGGTTTCCGACATCGACACCAAAGAAAAATTAGGAATTGACTATATTGTGACAAAAACTGTCAAAATTAAAGTTGGTAAATTGAATATATTCAAATTGGAGGTATAAATTATGAAAGATGAACGCATTGTAAAATTAGCAAGTAACTTGTTGAATTACAGTTGCAAATTAAAAAAAGGACAATCGATCATTATTGAAGCCAGTACCGATGCCAAAGATTTGGTAAAAGAATTAGTGCGCCAAACTTATCAAATTGGCGGTTACCCATTTGTCCGTTTAAGCGACGGCGAAATCAGTCGTGAGATTATGTTGGGCATGACCGAAACTCAAGCCAAAAAGGCCTGCGAATACACTTTACCTATGTTTGAAGGTGCGTCCGCTTATATTGGCATTAGTTCTCCCATGAATAAATTTGAAAGTAGCGATGTTCCAGATGAAAATAAAAAAATTTACAGCAAATTCTATGGTAAACCTGTACATATGGACACCCGTGTTTGCAAAACTAATTGGGTAATTTTGAATTATCCAAATCCTGCTTTGGCACAACTTGCCCAAATGCCTAATGAAAAATTTGAAGATTTCTTTTTCGATGTTTGCAATTTGGATTATTCGAAAATGGATAAAGCCATGCAAAATTTGAAAAAACTAATGGAAAAAACCGACAAAGTACGTTTGGTTGCCAAAGATACCGATATTACATTTTCAATTAAAGGTCAACCAGCAATTATTTGTTCAGGTGCCTGCAATATTCCAGACGGCGAAGTTTATACTTCCCCATTGAAAACTTCAATTAACGGCAAAATTCATTTCAATATCCCGTCTTTGCACAAAGGCATCATTCATGACGACATTACTTTGGAATTCAAAAACGGTAAAGTTGTTAAAGAATCATCTTCACATACTGCTGAATTAACCGCTGAATTAAATGTTGACGAAGGCGCACGCTATGTCGGCGAGTTTTCGTTCGGGGTTAATCCGTATGTTACCAAACCGATGTATGATACTTTGTTTGATGAAAAGATTTCTGGCTCTATCCATATGGCTTTGGGTAACGCATACGACGATGCGCCGAACGGCAACCACAGTCAAAATCATTGGGACATCGTTTTGTCAATGCGTCCTGAATATAATGGTGGTCAAATTTATTTTGACGATGTATTAATCCGTGATAACGGCTTGTTTGTATTGCCAGAATTAAAGTGTTTAAATCCAGAAAATTTGAAATAATTAAATTCGTTCACTGAATTTAACCCAATCAACTACATTCCAAAACGCGTCAACATAGGCTTGACGGTCATTTAAGTGTTGCAAATAATATGCATGTTCCCAAACGTCTAAACATAAAACAGGTGTACAATTTTGTGGTACATTTTGGTTCGGTGTGGTAATAATACGCAATTCACCTTTAATATTTTTTACTAACCAAGCGTAACCTGAACCAAACACGCTTAACGCAGCATTCGCAAATTGCTCTTTGAAAGATTTCCAACCACCAAATGTTGCTGTGATTTTTTGTGTTGCTTGGGGGGTAATGCCAATAATTATTTGACCAGTTGCTGGACGCAGTTCTGTGAAAAAGAAAAAATGGTTATAAACTCCCCCAACCTGACGTTTAAGTTCAATATCTTGATTGGTTTCAGCAAAGTCCAATAATTCGCGCAAAGTTAATCCTTGCAACTCAATACGTGTTTCCAAAATTTGGTTCAAATTTTTAATGTAATTTTCCAATAAACGGTCATAATGTGCTCGCATGGTTTTTGTATCAACATGCGGTTCTAATGCGTTCAAATTATAATTCAAAGGCAGTTTGAAAAACGGATATGTCATTTGTTCCCAATTTTGTGTTGCATTTTCCATATCCAATCAATATGACAAAGTTCATGAAAAGTTGACTAAATTCGACCACGGTAGTATTTCATCGTCTTTTTAATTTTGGCAACATATGCATTAGTTTCTTTGAACGGACAGGTCGTCAGTTTACTTTGATTTTGTTCTTTTAGCCAGCGTGCCACGTTGCCTTCCCCTGCGTTATAAGCAAAAAGCGCGGTATCCGTATCATTAAAGCGATTAATTAAATATGCCAAATATTTTACACCCAAATCAATATTAGTTTTTGGGTCAAATAAATCAACTTCGTTCGACGTTAGTGCGGCGGCAGTTGAAGGTAATAACTGCATTAAACCCACTGCTTGTTTTTGTGAAACTTTGGTGTGGTCAAAACTGCTTTCGGCGTTAATGACGGCAGCTACTAATACGGGGTCAACTTGGTAAGTTTTGGCAGCAGCTTGGATTTCTTCACGGTATTGTAACGGAAACCATAAATTAAAAAGCAGCCACCAAACACCAACCAAGGCAACTAATCCGATGACTGCAAATACTGCGAATTTTTTCACTATTATATATTATAGGTTATAAATGGTTAAACATGCGTTGACCAACGGTATAGGTTAAAACGATTAACACAGTGTCCAGTAATACAAAAATGCTCATGATAATTGCTAACACAGCTGCAAAAGCCAAAAGACCACTTAAATAAATTGTTAAACCTAATAAGCCCATCAGCAATAATCCACCGCCTAACATCATAATAAATGAACTCATGCTTTGTTTAATGACGGCGGCTTCACTTTCAAATTCCAATTTCGGGAAACAAAGATTAATAAACACACCAGCATAAGAAACCATAACACTGGCTAAAATTGGAATTATCAATAAAGCAATAAAGCTTAATACAGACATTTGCAAAATTATTTGCATCAATACGGCGCATACGGTAGAAACAGGTGCTAATAATAAAATATTAAACAAAACTTTGGCGCTTAAAATTTTGTACGCGGGAATTGGCATACTACGTAAAATCCACAGTTGTTTACCTTCTAATGAAATTGAAGACGCCGCTGGATAAGTCAAAACTTGTAAAGTTGCAAACAATAAGGCAACTAACAGATAAATGATTTCGATTGAAACGCCCATTTGCGCTTGTATAAACGAAAATAAAGTGTTACCATTGTCGACCATAATCCAAATTGTGATTGCAATCATGCCCAATGGACCAATCAAAGTATTTAACATCATGGTCGGCGAATTAAAATAGCGATTGTTTTCGTTTTTCAAAATTGCACGGAATGGCGTAGTCGCCTTAGTGCCAATGGCAATTGCCTTAACATGACCCGAATGCGTTTCACGGTTTAACAACAAAGCATTTAACCAGTTTCCTAAAATAAAGATACCGAGAACGGCAGCGATTAACGGAATCATTACCAGCGGATTAAACTGTACCATCCAAAGTATCATATCAACAACAAATGGTGAATTCATATTCAGCATGAAAAACTCGTAAATCACAATGGCAACGATTAAAATTATTAAAGTAAGTACCGCTTTGGCAATGTTACCAAATTTAGAATTGGAAAAACAAACGGTTACCAAATAATCCACAATATAGGATAACCCTACCCCAAACAATGGAATCGACAACATGGTTACAATGCAACCAAATGTCGCGGGTAAACTGAACGGCGCAGTCCCTAAATATGCGATTGTACATGGCAAAAAAAACATGGCAACGACTAACAAGTTAACCGCAATACGCGATAAACCTTTGGCAATCATAATCTCCGTTTTACGGAATGGCATACTTAATAACATTTCGGTGTCGTTAGCTTTTTGTCCACCAGTTACTTTTTGCAAAGCCAAAATCGTAGACATAAATAGAGAAATTACCAAGCCATAAATCAAGACGCTGGCTTGCATGTTTTGTTCGGCGCCGGCACTTGCCATCATGAACATACACCACGTAAAGAATGCAAACCACAATGCGCAAATAGTTGTAATAATTGAAATACCAACGACGGCTTTGGTGCGCGTATTTTTGCGACGTAAATTGCCGATACTGCAAATCAAATAATTCTTTAACAGCAATCCAATATTATGCATTCAAAAATACCTCTTCCAAACTTTTGTCGGCTTTAATTTCTTTCATCGTACCTTGTTTAATTACAGTTCCATTTTTAATCATGATAACTTTGTTACAAAGTTTTTCTGCTACTTCCAAAACGTGGGTCGAATAAAAAATCGCACCGCCGTTTTTAACGAAATCTTGCATCATTTTTTTCAAAGTAAAGGACGCTTGCGGATCCAAACCAACAAACGGTTCGTCCAAAATTAATAATTTAGGATTATGCATAAATGCACCAATCAAAACCAATTTTTGGCGCATACCGTGTGAATATGATTTAATCGGCAAACCTAAACTTTCCGTCATACCCCATTCACGTGCGTAATATTCGATCGCCTTGTCGCGTTCCTCGACCGAGAGACGATAAACCGAAGCTACAAAACTTAAATATTCATTACCAGTTAAATTAGTATAAATATCTGGGTTGTCAGGAATGTAAGCAATTTTGCTTTTACAAATCAATGGTTCAGATTTAATTGAATGATTATCAATTAAAATTTCGCCTTGTTCAAAATCCAAAGTGCCAACTATACAACGAATTGTAGTTGTTTTACCCGAACCATTAGGACCAATAAAAGCGCAGATATCACCCGCTTTGACCGACAAATTCAAATTTTGTACACCAACTTTTCCGTCAGCGTAAGTTTTGGTTAAATTCTTAATTTCTAACATTAGCAAATTATAAAACAAATTTTCGTGTAATGCAAATAAAAGCAACTACAAGATACGGTCGGATCACCATCGGCGATTTTACTAATCATTGCACATAAAGTTGTATCAGAAGGTTTGTAAAAACTCTTTACATCAATATTTTGAAAACGCAATTTTTTGTATTATCTTTTTCGGTCATTTGGTTTGTATACAATAAAAACACCAAAAATGTAAGTAGAAATTTATAAAAATATGTTAATTATTTGTTATTTTTTAAACTGGAAATTGTATATCCGTGCGTAACTGCCGTTTAATGCCATCAATTCGGTGTGTGTGCCTTGTTCCACAATGTCGCCGTGTTCCAAGACTAAAATCTTATCGGCATTACGAATTGTCGACAGTCGGTGTGCAATAATAAACGAAGTCTTATTTGCCGACAATTTGTCCATCGCATGTTGCACTAATTCTTCTGTACGTGTATCGACTGAAGATGTGGCTTCGTCTAAAATAGAAAACGGCGAATCTTGTAACATACCACGCGCAATTGTAAACAACTGGCGTTGTCCTGCTGAAATATTATTGCTTTCGTCCAGTATGGTATCCAAACCTTTGGGCAGTCCAGCGACAAACTTTTCAATACCAATCGTACGACAAACTTCCATAATTTGTTCGTCCGAAATACCAACACGGTTGTAACACAAATTTTCACGTACGGTACCTTTGAACAACCAAGTATCTTGTAACACCATAGTAAACAAATCATGGACATTTTCGCGGGTTAAATCTTTAATAGATTTTCCGTCGATGATAATGTCGCCACCATCAATATCATAAAATTTCATCAATAAATTGACCAAAGTCGTTTTCCCCGCACCCGTAGGTCCCACAATTGCAATTTTTTGTCCGGGTTTAACTTCGCACGAAAAGTCTTTAATAACCAATTCGTTAGGACGATAGCCAAACTTTACATGTTGAAAACTGATAGCACCTTTGGCATTATGCGGGTCAATTATAACTTGGCATTGACTTTCTTGTGGCATTTCTGCTTCTTCCAAAAATTCAAACACGCGTTCCGAAGCCGCCATACCTGATTGTAAGCGGTTCATGCATTGTGAAATTTGTGACAAAGGATTGGTAAACAAACGAACATAAATTACGAAAGCAAAAATTGTACCAACATTAATTGAACCGTTTAAGCATAAAATTGCACCTACAACCGCTACAACCAAATACCCTAATTCGCCGATAAAACCCATAGTATGTGGCATCAGTCCGCCCAAAAATTCACTCATCTTGTTACTTTTGTAAAGTTTATTATTTAAATCATCAAAATCATTGGTCGTAACTTTTTGTGCATTATAGGCTTTTACCAAGCTGTGTGCAGTATAAATTTCTTCGATGTGTCCATTGATTGCGCCCAGTTCAGCTTGGCGGCGTTTGAAATATTTTTGTGAATGTTTCAAAATGAAAACCGACATAATCATTCCGACAGACGTTGCACCAATTGCTGTCAATGCCATAATCCAATTGGTTACAAACATCATCACGGTTGAACCCAACAGTAAAGCCACTGCGCTAAACAATGTGCCTAATGAATTTGACAATGAATGTGCCAAAGTATCTACATCGTTAGTTACACGCGAAAGTATGTCGCCACGCGTGTGTGTATCCATATATGATAGCGGAATTTTATTGATTTTTTTTGAAATACCTGTGCGTAAATTTTTGGCGAAACGGTTAGATGTGGTCGCCATAATCAATTGTTGAATCAGCGAGAATAATGCACTGCACGCATAAATAATTAACAAAGTAATGGCAATTCGTTGAATGATGTCAAAATTAATTGGTGCTGGATTTGGGTTAAAAACCGTTGGTACACCCGCCAAAATCGTATCACTTAAATCGGAAATTTGGTTTGGTCCAATAATTGATAAAATCGAAGATGTGACTGCTAAGATAATCGAAATAATTACAGCTGGTAAAAATGGTTTCAAATAAAGCACCATGTCTTTCAATGCTTTCTTGAAATTTTTGGGTTTTTCCATAACTGCATTAGGTCCACGGCGACTGCCCATACGTCGCGTTGTTGAGCGTTTTTCTTCAGCCATGTAGTTCCTCCTTGCTCAACTGCGAATACGCAATTTCTTGATAAGTCTTACAATTTTTCAATAGTTCTTTGTGCGTTCCAATACCGACACATTCTCCTTTTTCCAAAACGACAATGGTATCGGCGTTCATAATTGTACCGATTCGTTGTGCGACAATTACACTGGTTGCATTTTTGGTGTGTTGTTTTAATTCGGTGCGTAATTTGTAATCTGTAGCATAATCCAACGCGGAAAAAGCATCATCAAAAATATAAATTTCTGGGTCACGGGCAACCGCACGAGCAATCGACAATCTTTGTTTTTGACCGCCAGATAAGTTGGTTCCACCTTGCGCAACATTGCCTTGGTAACCGTCTTGCATCTTTTCCACAAAGTCCGCGCTTTGCGCAATCGCAACGGCTTGTTTGATTTGTTCATCGGTCGGTGATGGTTTACCATTATCTCCGAAAGCAACATTTCCACTAACTGTACCCGAAAGTAAAACCGCGCACTGTGGTACATAACCAATTTTGTTATATAAAGTTTCCAATGGATAATCTTTAATGTTTATACCGTCAATCAAAATCTCACCTTCCGTGCAATCATAAAAACGCATCAATAAATTAACTGCGGTCGTTTTACCCGCACCAGTTGAACCAATAAATGCCAATGTGTCTCCAGTCTTGGTTTTGAATGAAAGATTTTTCAGCATTAATTCTTCACTATCTGGATATTTGAAACTGACATTGCGAAATTCAATTACGCCTTTATCTACGGTCGTTCCTGTAAAATTGCCGTCCAAGATTGTGGTTTTTGTATTCAAAACTTGGTTAATACGACCAGCTGATACATTAGCACGTGGCCACATGATAAAGATCATAACTAACATTAAAAATGAAGATACAACCTGACTGGCATAGCCGTTAAAAGTTCCCATATCGGCGAACAAAATATCTTTACCAAAGTTGGCACCATTAATCAAATATGCACCTATCCAATAAATACCGAGCGACATCAAATTCATGACCAAATACATTAATGGGTTCATGAACCCCATAGTCTTTTGGTTGAAAATTAAAGTATCGGTCAAAATTTTATTCTTTTCTTCAAATTTAGCTTCCTGATATTTTTCCGCATTGAAAGCATGGACTACACGGATTCCAGACAATTGTTCTTCCGTAACATTGTTCAAGTTGTCAATGTAAGTTTGTACTTTCTTGAATTTTGGTAAAACCAAAGCCATGATAATGGTAACCCCGACCAAAATGATAATAATTGACCCTGCGGTCAAAGTTGTCCATTCCCAACTTTTGTTAGCGATTTTAGAAATAGCCCAAATCGCGGTAACTGGCGCTTTAATCATCATTTGTAAGCCGACCGCAATTAAGGTCTGAACTTGCGAAATGTCGTTCGTGGTACGTGTAATTAGACTGGAAACAGAAAACTTTTTTACGTCTGCCATGGATAGGCTTTGTACTTTCAAATAAAGTTCACGACGAATGTTACGGGCAAAGCGTGCCGAAATTAAAGAAAAACTATAACCGCACGCAACCGCGCCCAGTAAGCTAACCACCGAACACGCCAACATGTATCCACCCTGTTCCAAAATTGAACCAATCGAACCGCCAGTTTGAATCAATAATAAAATTTTACGTGTATAGTCTACGCACTTGATGTCCAACCAAACTTGCAACACGATAAAAACAACGCCCAACATAAAACAGAGCCAATCAATCATTTGCAGACGTTTCATCAACTTGAACACCTTGGTGTCAAACCTCCATTTCCGTATTTTCGATTATTTTAATAATATATGCGAATAATCAATACGATTGGTATTATATAGCAAAAATTTTAATTTTTAGCAAGTTTTTTTACGTTTTACCACAACGATACGAGCAATCAATCCGGCAATTAAAGTTGCACAAACTAACCCGCTGGCAACACCAATCGTTAACCACGCCCAATTCTGTAAAATCGGTTTTTCGACTTTTTCAACGGTAAAGGTCTGGTTGCCATGTAATTTGAATTTCAAATATTTACCCGAAACTTCGCTTGGAATTTCCGTGTTGTTTGCTGACAAAATGACTTTGTAATCATTTGTAACATCGTCCACCAAAAATTTAACCGTGTATTCTTCGACCACGATTTCTTGGTCGTTCAATGTGAAAATTAAATAATAACCCAAAGGTCCTTGTTGTAAAGTAACTTTGGTTTCAGTGTCGAATAAACCTTCGACCAAAATTTTGTCGTTGTCGGTCAATGTCGTTGCAATTTCGGTATAACTGGCATAAATATTTATATTTTTGGTAATCGTAGACGGAACATTGAATTCAACGAAATAACGCGCTTTGTTGCCTTCGTAAATATTTTTACCGTCTTGATTTTGAGCATATTTACAAGCGGGAATTTTGTCCAACATGTCACCTTTGAAAATACGGACTGAATCAATTAAATCAAAATTTTCCTTTTGTAACACTTTGTCATCATCATATAAATCGCCGTTATCTTTGTTCCATTCCAAGAAAGCAACCATATAAGTGATACGTGCGTACTTTTCGGCAATGGTTTCTAATTCAGTATATCGTGAGAAGATTTTGGCGAATTCCTCGTCATCGCCGTATTCTGTGGTTGTGCGTACATTTTCTAAATAATTCAAAACCGGATAAGTTGCTTCGTCTTTGCCACCAATCCATTCTTCTGACAAAAAGCCTTTGGCCAAATATGGCGAAACCACTCCTGCATTGGCCAATTTGTCACTATCAATTTTGGCTGCTGCGTAATTAGCGGTGGCACCATATTCACTTTGACCAATTCCGCCAATCGTGCCGACATAATAGTTGTATTCGATTTGTCCATTGAAGTTCGCCAAAGCTTCGTTATAATTGTTAGCTACTCCTGCAATATCGCCAATGTGATTGGCATTTTTATTGGGGATAATTAAAACATTTGTATAATTACCTTTGGCTTCGCCTGTAATTTCTCCTGCAATGCCACCAATGTAATCACTACCTATTAAGGTTGCCGAGGACATTGAGAATTTAACGTTTTTACCTGAGCCTAAAATACCGCCTACATACTTTCCATCGTCTGTGCCTTTCGCAGAAATACTACCAGCGGACAATGAACCAGTAACGGTAACGTTCACACCCAAACCAACAATACCGCCAGCATAACTGCCTGCCGTAACCATAATATTACCGTCAGAAATTGCGCTGTTGATTGCAAATTCAAGTTCGGTAAATCCAACAATTCCACCTGCGTATGCCTTGGCTTTAACTTCACCGTGGTTGACCGAGTAAACAATAATGTGTGTACGTCCGTCAACTTGTTCATAGTTACCTTCGTCTTCCGTAAAATAATCAACGAAGTCATCAAACGAAATACCACCAAAATAATCTTTTAAGTCGTTATCATTTTTGGAAACATTGCCATAATAACCAGCTACACCACCAACATATTTAGTACCAAAAACATTACCACGGTTAATTACATAATAAATATCACCAGTACAAAGTCCAGCAATTCCGCCAACATTGATATTGGAATTTTCGGCTTTAATTGTACCATTGTTTTCGCAGGCAACAATTCGTCCCGACGAACAACCCACGATACCACCCAAATTTACAGGTGTTGTATTGACTTGATAAGATTTGCCGTTGATTGTGCCGTTGTTTTTACAATTACTAATTTTACCGTCGCTAAAACCACAAATACCACCAACATTGACAAAACCTTCAACTGCAACCGACGATTCGCAATTTTGAACTTTACCGTCAATATAAACATTTAAAGTTGAACCAGTTGATTCTGCTGTACGGCCATTATAAGCGGCAACTGCACCTACAAATTGTTTGCCTTTAATCGTACCAGTAACTTTAACTTCGTTGATTAAGCCATAGTTTTTACCAACAAAGCCAATGTAATCGTGGTCTTTTTCAGCAATTTTCAAATTCTCAATATTTAATCGTTCTACCACTGCTTTTGTTGTTAAAGTGTCAAAAACATTATAAACACTGCGTTCGTTATCAATTGTAATATTTTTTAAGGTGTGATAACCGCCGTGTAAAACTCCATTAAACAAATTTATGGAAACAAAATTGGTATTTGCAAAATCCAAATCAGTCGTCAAATAAACTTCAATGTTTTGAGAATATTCTGCCGAAGCATTACATTTTTCCGCCAAAGCAATAAAGTCCTCCACTGAATTAATTTTGATTTCTTGTTTGTCAGCCTTTTCGTCCATTAAAGTATAATAATAATTGCGACCACGACCATAAATGTGTTTTTCAGAAAAAGTAAATTCATATGTTCCCGCTTGGTCAATTTCAATGTAACTAGTTAAATTCATGTATCTAATTTTACCGTTTGAAATGTAAAATTTGGCGTGTTCGTCTTTCAAATCTTTTTCGGTAACGGTAATAGTTAAACGGTATTGATCATAGTCGGCATTATAATCGGCATCGTCATCTTCAATTAAAACAAATTTGTAGTTGTCGTCCAAATCCAATTCGCCTTGTTTAGTGAAACCCCAACTGTTCAAATTACCAATTAAATACCAACCATTAAAATCATAAGTTTTTTCAACCAAAGTTGTTGAGTATTGGTTTTCAGTGTCAACAAAAGCAACATTGTTCCAACCAACATGGTTTACCGTAATTTTAGAAAATGTCGTATCTGCATCGTTATCATCATCAATCATTTGATAATCGACGTTGGATAATTTATCATATATACGATATTTGAAATTGTAATCTGGTGTTGGAGTAAAGAATTCGGCTCCGCGATATTCTGGTGCAGCAACATTATCTTCGTATCTAGTTAAAGCAAATGCTTTTTCATTATTGATATCAACTGTCGAAGTTTCAAGCATTAATTCTTCGTTAACCGTTGTGACAAAATATTCTGGTGCAAATTCAAGATAAAGTTGATACACATAACCGTCCCCAGTACCGTAAGCACCATCTTGGTTAAACGCAAATTGATTAACGCCTATTGACTTGGTCGGTGTAAACAAAATGCGATAATTACCTTCTTGTTCAATTTTATGTTCTTCGGTGTCATAAGCAACAATTTGGTCTTTGGTTAAATGAATTGAAGAAATGTAATACAAATCATAGGCGGTCTGGTAATTATTATAGGTCATGTTCTTATCTTCACCGTCAATTTTGATTGTTACCGTTTCGGGCGCATAAAATTTGTAAGTAATGTGCGCATCGGTCTTTTTATAACCATCATTTTTGGTATCAAAAATCTGGCTCGGATTGAATTTCAAGATGTAACGATGTTCGCCCGTTTCTTCAACCTGAAATTCATCACCATTCTTAGCGTAGTAACGAGTACCATTCAAATCCGAAACATAAAACTTTGTTGCATTTGTCAACGCAACATTTTCCAAAAAGTAGTCGTCTCCTGTTTTTGACATTTGATTGGCTTTTTTAATACGGTAATTTTCCGTCGACAAACAAACATAATATTCGTTTTCAACCGTATCAGCCGACAAAATTAAATTTGTGGCAGGAATCATAATTGCCAAGCACAAGGCAGCTAAAATTGTTAAAGCGGTAAGTTTGAATGATTTTTTCATGTTATTTTTCTCCTTTTATAATTTGTTTGTTTTTCTTGATTAATGGAAATTCGATTTTTTTACGCTTCCGCTCTTTGAATTTGGTTTTGGAAATCGGTACATCCCAAATATAAAGCATGGCAGGTAACGCAATCATAACTGAAAGAATGGAAACAATTACCCCACGTCCCAAACATGTTCCCAAAGTTGAAATCAGCGGATCAGAAACCAATGCACCAATCAAAAATCCTGACAACGCCATAATCAATCCCGAAGTTAAAATTGTCGGGAATGCTCCGTTGACGGCATCAATAATCGCGGACTTTTTGTCCATAGTTTGTTTAACTTCTTCAAAGCGGTTTGTAATTACGATTGCATAATCAATGGTTGCCCCCATCTGGATAGCACTAACAATTAAATAAACAAAGAAATAAACATTGACATGGGCGAAAACATAGTAACTGAAATTGATAAAAATTGAACCTTGAATAGCGAACACCAACGGAATGGGTAACCCAAACGATTTAAAAGTAAATACCAAAATTATAAACACAGCAATAATTGAAAACAAACTAACTTTGGTATTATCGGTCGAGAACGATTGTCCTAAATCATACGCACTCATCGCGCTGCCCGCAAAAATAGTTTCTGGATATTTTGTCTTAATATCATTTAACAAAGTTTTAATTAAGTTAAAAGTTTCTTGGCTCTCTTCCTCGCCGTCAATTTCAAACAAAAGACGACAGTAATTTTTACCAATCAATTGTCGTTCAGCATCTTGAATGGTGTCACGAATCTCGTTGTATGAATCTATCGCATCTTCGTTGCCCGATAAATACGCGGAAATAAAGTCGTCGTTATCGAATGCACAATCGCATAGTTCCAATAAGGAAACTTTATAAATATTTTTGTTGGCTTCATATAATGCAGTTTCGCGGATACCATCGTCCATTGTTTCTTTGGATAAGAACGTGTACGCGGTAAAAACCGTATCCCCCAACGAATCATCAATTGCTAATAATTCTGAAAATTGTTTATAAGTTAATTTCTCGGTTAAATAATAATTGTATCCATTCATTTTAATTTCGGTATTAGGAATTCCTAACGCATCTTTAATCATGTCATACTTTTCGACCGTATCCAAAACTTCTTTTTGGCGGTAATAATCTTTACCTGGCATTAAGATGACAAACTGACTGGAACAACCAAAGATGTTTTGTGTTTCAGTAATCGCAATTTGGTCATCGGACGGCTTTGGCGTATCAATACTGTTCGCACTGTAAACATATATAATTTGACTGGATAAAACACCACAAACAATAACTAACGCGGTGAAAGCAATAAACAATGGGAAACGAAATTTAACCGCAAATTTACCCACAAAAGGAATTTTTGGCACCAAATCTTTGTGCGTTGTTTTATCTATTAAGTTAAAAGTTCCGTGTTTGGTTTTAATTGATTTACTAAATAGCAACAACATACTCGGCATAAATAAGAACACAGTCAACATGCTGCAAATAATACTTTTCGCCAAAACAAAACCTAAGTCAGCACCCAAACGTAATGACATTGTTGCTAACGCTAACAACCCCGAAATCGTTGTCAAAGATGAACTGGAAATTTCAATAATTGCTTTGGCTAATGCGTCTTTTAAGGCTTCTTTGGCATTACCTTCGTGTTTAACCTTTTCTTCGGCAAATCTGTGATAAAGAATAATCGCATAGTCAATCGCCAGTGCCAACTGTAAAATTGCGCATACGGAATTTGAAATAAATGAAATTGTACCAAACCAATAATTGGTTCCCATGTTTAATAAAGCTGCCACACCAAAAGTCAACATAAAGACTGGCACAACGGCGGCACTTTCCGAAGTAAACAGTAATACGGCAATAATAATGGCAATAACAACAATTAAAACGAAGTTAATTTGCGACTGTAATTCGTCGGCGTAATTATCGACCAGCTTTTCCGAAACAAAGATTTGTTGGTCTTTTAAGATGTTCAAAGTTTCGTTATAAGCAGTGACCGAGCTTGCGTCTTTATCGTTACCAGCAAAAGTAATTTTGAACAGCGCACATGAGTCTTTATAATAATCTGGTGTGTTTTCAAACTTAAATTCTTTTACACCGTCAAGAGCTTCAATTTTATCATGCAAAGCATCAGCATCTTGGAAAGTGATATTTTTAATCATGATTTTAGCAGTACCGTACGTTGTAAATTCTTCTTCCATAATTGACAACGCTTGTCGCGTATCCGTGTCCTGTGGTAAATATTTTGCAATGTCGTATTCAATGTTGACTTGCCCCATTCCCCAAACGCAATAAACAATTAACAACAAGAAAGCAATCAAAATTAATTTGCTTTGATTAACAATAAAACTTGCAATCTTTTTCATATTGCTTTCTCCTCTTCCTTTTTATCACGTTCCATTTTTATAAAATGAAACAATTTTACAGTCGGAATTTTTCTGACTGTAAAAATTTTGATTATTATGGTATACTCTGTAATGACATAAATGTGTTTAGCAAAAACATACTTTGGTCAAAATTTAGACAAATGTCAAAAAATGCAAAAGGGAGAATGTTTTCATGAAAATTGACATCACAACTAAACCAACACGCAGTGCGCGCCGAGTTTTAAGTGCATTTACCACCGCACTGTTCAAACTTCTATTAGATAAATCATTTGCGCAAATTACCGTGAATGAAATTTGCGACAGCAGCAACTACCCCAGAGCCACTTTCTATAATTACTTCGATGACAAATATGACCTACTGAATTACTTTTGGCAAAATATCGCGCAAGAAATCCATGTTGATGACTATGCACAAATTGCCCCAGAAGAACTACTGTCCGTTTTTTACGACCGAATTTATGATTTGTGCGAAAAGTATGGAAAAGAAATTAAATACATTTTCAAAAACAACACTTCGGACAGTTACTTTTTCGTCAGTTTCAAAGTCTACATGAAATCACAAATAAAAAACATTTTTAATTACATTCCCAAACGCTCCGATAATCCACTTCCGAAAGAACTTATGGCGGAACATTATTGCAACACAATCTTAATGGTACTTGAATGGCATTTCGGTGAAGACCACCCTGTTGAAAAAGCAGAAACCAAAAACTTCATGCAGTATTTATTAAAAGAGTTGTAATAATTATTTTGATTACACTTGAACAATTTCGATAATTAAATAAACACTTGCCAACAGTAAAATTTCTATGTTATATTACAAACATTCGGAAGGGTTGCAGAGCGGTCAAATGCTACGGACTGTAAATCCGTCGTCTCACGACTTCGATGGTTCGAATCCATCCCCTTCCACCAAAAAAACACCTGTTATGTATTGCAGGTGTTTTTTTATTGCAACAAGCAACACCAATAAGTTAAATTGACTTAAAACCGCAATCGGCTTAAAATAAAATTCATGGAATTATTTTGGGCAATTTTAATGTTTGTTGCAGGTATCATTTTAATTATCAAGGGGGGCGACTGGTTCGTCGACAGTGCAACTTGGATTGCACGCGCCGCCAAAATTCCGGCATTTATTATTGGTGCCACTATTGTTAGTTTCGCCACCACTTTGCCCGAATTATTAGTTTCAATTTTGGCAAGCGTAGAAGGTCAAAACGACATGGCAATTGGTAATGCGGTCGGTTCAGTAATTGCGAACACTGGTTTAATCATGGCGTTAGCATTCACTTTTATGAGCATGACTACCCCACGTAAAGCTTATTGGCAACAATGCTTGTTATTAATTGCCAGTGCAACTGTTCTGTGGTTAGGTTGTATTCAAGGTATTTTGAATTTATGGGCAAGCATTGTTTTAGTGTTAATCTGCGTTGTGTTTGTCGCCATTAACATTGTACAAGGTCGTCGCGAAATTAAAACTGCCAAAGCCAACGCCGAAATTGTAACCGAACCGATGGCCAAGGAGCAAACCACTGTTACCATTGAAAATAAATCCACCGAGGAAAAATCCGACAACCAAATCACAATTAACAAAAAATCTATCGCCTTAAACATTTTCTTGTTTTTCTTAGGCGCAGCGTGTGTGATTTTAGGTTCAAATTTCTTGGTTAATGGCGGTTCTACTATTGCCGAAAAACTAGGCATTCCAGAACGTTTGGTCGCAATCACTTTGGTGGCGGTCGGTACTTCTCTGCCTGAATTGGTTACTACCATTACCGCAATTCGCAAAAAAGAAGCCAGTCTTTCCGCGGGAAACGTTATTGGTTCCAATATTATTGATTTAACCTTAATTTTACCCATTTGCAGTTTCGTTGCTCATGATTCATTTACCGTTTCACAACAATGCTTAATGCTTGATTTCCCATTCTGCTTAGGTATTGTCTTACTGGCGGTTTTACCAATGTTAATCAAACAACGCACTTACAAATGGCAAGGTATTTTAATGCTGATTGCCTACATTGGATATTTAACGGTCAGCGCAGTTTTACCAGCTTTAATCTAAATGTATAAAAAGGTTGACAACCCGCATAGTAATAGCATAAACTACTGCTATCGCGGGGTAGAGCAGTCCGGCAGCTCGTTGGGCTCATAACCCAAAGGTCACTGGTTCAAATCCAGTCCCCGCCACCATTTTTAATTTCCCCCATAACATGTTTTGCTAGAATATCAAAGGGAAATTACAAACCAAATACCCCAGTTTTGAATGCTCCCCTAACGAAGCAACAAAAATTTTGGGGTATTTTTACTTTATTATTTGAAATTGATAAAAACCAATTTTGCAATTTAAAATTTGTAAAACACTGCTCACTTGAAAAGGTGGTAAGAAATGGATAATGAAATTAAAGAAAAACTCGCTCACGAACAAGCGAGAGAAATGCTTATGGCAATACAAAACCAAAGTGGCGCAGCAATCAAACCATTTGGTGTATTTCAATTTTTTTATGATTTTTTAAAATCTAAATCTAAAAGTAAAATGAACCGTGTTAAAGCAAGAAACATTGCCGATGTTTATTGCGCACTGCATAACGAGTTTTTTATTACCAACGGTTGCAGAAATCCGCACGAATGGTTTTATTTAACTCAATCGCGTTGGCAGAAATACGGACTTGGGCGGAAAGCAATTTATAACAGTATAAAATTTTTAACTGATAATATGTTCATTGAAACTACCCTACGAACGCATCCGTATAAGCCACAAAACAAAATTAGATATTATAAAATTGATTTACAAAATTTATTTCAAATAGTTCAATATACCAAAAATCTGTGAATTAAAGTCTACAAGGTGCACGCAACAATTTAAGGTTTTGTTATTATTTACGCGCTACAAGGAGACAGCAGGACTAGACAAGTATGATAGAACGGAAAAGAAAGATAGCAAGAAATTGAAGTTTCATCATAAAAACGAAAAGGAACATTCAAATTCAACTATAGCTTGACTATAGTTTGTCTATACCTTGAGAACTACAGTTTTTATATGTTACTCCCCTTTTTAACTGAAGAAAACACTTGTTTTTTTATTTATAAAACAAACATATGCAACTACAGCCAATATACAGAAATCACGCTTGTTAGTATTTTGCTTGTATTTTTAATTAAATAATGTTAACCTTGTAATGCGACACAATTCAATACTTTTAATTAACGGGATATGCTTTTGCCTTTCAATGAACTTTCCGCCCGCTAATTAAAAGTGGATTGTGTCGCAACAATGGAAGGTTTGTTCGATAAGGACTGTGCCTTCCATTATGGAGGGCACTTTTATTTATGGAAAACAAAGGTTATGTCTATGTCTTAACAAACCCATGTTTTAAAGAAAATTGGGTAAAAATTGGTCAAACTGACAACATAGAACGAAGAGTATTTGAACTATC